>JAFVOW010000056.1 GCA_017505625.1 Clostridia bacterium
GCCGATAGGGATTAGCACAGGCCAACGTTCTTTTTTGGCCTTTTCGAGTTCTCTTGGATAAGTCATTTCCATTCTTATACTTGCCATATTAATTTTCTCCTTATTTTATGCCTTTTTGTTTGTTAATAATATCAACGTAAATATCTACAGTTTCTTCAACTATGTCTTTACCGATAGTGTTAGCATCCATATTGATAGAACTTCTACTAAACCAGTCGTCGCAGTCGTTGTATCTATCTAGTTTTATTGAACCAGGGCAAATATATTCTAATATAGAACATTCTGCTATACCTGCGTGGTCACCACCAAAACCGTATTTTTCTACGCTCTTTTTGTTGTAACTAGAACCTTGTAAAACTCTTATCCAGTTCCAAGGATTATCTTCGGCACTCATATTATCGTAGAAATCCTTATTTTCGTTTTTACCCCACCAGCCGTAACCTTTGGTAGTATCTAAATATTCAAATATAAGTTTACGTGCCGCTTTCATACAAGCAAGGCTCATAGGATTATAGTCTTCGGTTTGGTGTGCAACTACTAAATAAATGTTACGGTTAAATCCACTCATCATTAAAGATTTTAACACCATATAAACGTACTGCTCGAAAGTATCGCAATCTACGTGAATAGTGTTGGTTTCCGGACCACCTACAGCGTAACTTGCAACTCCGTACCAAATGGGTGGCATTACTACGCAGTCAATTTTTTCAGCAACCTTTTCTACTAGTCCGTTAGCAACTAGTGCGTCACAGCCATAAGGACAAATGCTTGAGTGATATTCCATAGTGCCAATAGGAATTAGAATTGGCCAACGTTCTTTTTTAGCCTTTTCTAGTTCTTTTGGATAGCTCATTTCCATTTTAATACTTGCCATAATTTTTCTCCTAAAAATTTTTATTATTATTGACAATTATATTTTAACAATGTTATTATGAAAATAATAGTAAAATATCAACGCAAATATGGAAAATATTAGCGTGTTTTTAGGTTGTGTATGCAAAATTATAACAGTTCATTTTTTAATAACGTCAACGTAACGGTTACCGACGGTGGACATTTTAATCTTAAACCTGACGGAGAGTGGAAACAAAAACCACACGTTTACCAACAAAACAAGTTCTATTTTATCGTTGACGGTAGTTGCAATATAATGATTAACGGCAATTCCTTCGTTGCAAAAAAAGGCGATTGGTTTTTTATTCCGTCGGGGACGCTTCACGCTTACCAAAACATAAGTGGCGTTCCTATGAAAAAGTATTGGATGCATTTTGATATTTCGCCTAAACTAGAGTTTGATAAAAACGTTAATTTTCCATGCAAAATATCGGTAGAAAATAAAAAAATCACTGCACTTTTTAAGGAATTTTCTAAAAAGTTTACTAGTGTGATTGCAAGCGATATTTTATCGGTAAAGTCTATAGTTTATTCTCTGCTTTCCGAATACTTAAAAACTTCGGGCGTGCTAGATTTTACTACCAAACCCCATCAAAACAACGCTATCACGTTAGCGACAAAATATATAGAACAACATTTATCAGAGCCTATAACCATTAACGAACTTGCTAACGTTTGCCACCTTCACCCCACTCATTTTATAAGGTTTTTTAAGTCTAAGACAGGACAAACACCACAAAATTACGTTAACTACAAACGTATGGAACTTGCTAAAAAACTTATTACCGAAACTGACCTTTCTATCAGCGACGTTGCAGAAAGAACGGGATTTTACGACAGTATGTATTTTTCTAAGTGTTTCAAAAAATATTATTCAGTTTCACCGAGAACGTATAGAAATACTCTCAAAAAATTCTAGGGATTTTTTGAATTTAATGTTTTTTTAAGAAATATGTGATATACTTAAAGCTAAGCAACAAGGAGACTCTAAATGAAAAAACAAAAGACAAAAACTAAAAAAGTTAAAAAAGGCGGTATTGTATATCGTGGATTTAAGGGGATATTAAAAAAGTTTTTCAAAAAACCAGAATTTGTTTATCTTGGCGAAAAGCCCGACAAACAATCTGTTATTTTATGTAATCATGTCGGTATTAGCGGACCGCTTAAACTAGAAATGTATTTCGACGATACCTTTAATTTTAGGTTTTGGGGTACTCACGAAATGACCGAAGGTTTAGTATCTACCTATAAATACCAGTCCTACAACTTTTATCACAAGAAAAAAGGCTGGAACTTGTTTTTAGCAAGAATGTTTTGCATTCTAGCCGCCCCTGTTTCTAATATGTTTTATAAGGGGCTTAATCTAATTCCAACTTACCGTGATATGAGATTAAGAAACACTCTAAAGGTAAGTACCGAAGAAATTAAAAAAGGCAAAAATATTATAATCTTCCCTGAAGATTCCGAAACCGGATACCACGACGTTCTAGAGGGATACCACCCAGGCTTTACCCTTTTATGCAATCAGTGCCAAAAAGTAGGAATTGATACGCCCGTTTACGTAGTTTATTTTAACAAATACACCAACACTTATGTTTTTGATAAACCCGTAGCGTATTCTAAACTTTTATCGTTAGGTTTAACTAAAGAAGAACTTTCTCAAAAACTTTGCGATAGGGCTAACGAACTTAAAGATTACGTAAAACCCGAAAACCAAGAAGAAACTCAAAATGAAAATTCTACTAATTAGACACGGTCAGTCAACGGGAAACGTTCAAGGCAAGTTTACCGGTCAAACCGACGTTCCGTTAACCGAATTAGGCGTTACGCAAGGAAAACTACTTTGCGATTATTTAATGAAAAACTATACCGTAGACGCCGTTTACACAAGTAAGCTTTTGCGTGCTAAAGATACGGTAAAAAGTCTAGTGCAAACGCTTAACCTTGTCCCAATAGAAGATGGAAGAATAAACGAACTTTATATGGGAAAATGGGAAAACCAAGTAATTAAAGACTTAAACGACACCTGTCCTAACGAACTACACTCGTGGATGCAAAACCAAAAAGACTACCACTGTCCCGACGGCGAAAATTTTGTTGAACTTTATTGTCGGGCGGTAGATTTTATAACCGACCTTGTAAAAACCGATAAAAATACCGTTTGCGTGTGTTCACACGGTGGCGTTTTGCGTTCGATTTTATGTTACGTAAAATACGGTAGCGTAGATTATATCTCAGAAATTGATTGGGGCAGAAACGCTTCGATTACCGAACTCGATTATAAAAACGGCAAGTTTACCGTTATAAAAGAGTTTTACGATGAGTTTTTATTAGACCTTAAAAGTGGTTACGTGGGCGTTTTATAACCACATAAAACGTTAAGATATTAAATGTTAATTGCAAAATTTTATATGTTTTCTTTTATATATTTATGTTATTATATTATAAAAGAAGATTTTAGGAGAAATTTATGAAATTAGTAGTATGCAATTCAACTGCTGACTTAGGTACAAAGTCATCTAAACACGCAACCGAACTAATCAACAAGGCTATTGCCGAAAAAGGCTCTGCTCGTATTTTGTTATCGACGGGTGCTTCGCAGTTTCCTTTCTTTGAAGAATTCGTAAAAGAAAATATCGATTGGTCTAAAGTAGAAATGTTCCACCTAGACGAATACGTAGGAATTTCTGAAAATCACCCTGCAAGTTTTAAGCGTTATCTTTTAGACCGTTTCGTGTTAAAAGTAAACCCCGGCAAATATCATTTAATCGACGGCACTAAAAACCCCGAAGAAACTATTGCTGAGCTTACTTCCCTTATAAACGAAAGTCCTATCGACGTAGGTCTTATTGGTATTGGCGAAAACGCACATATTGCGTTTAACGACCCGCCCGCAGTATTCGACGATACTTGTTCTTATAAAGTTGTAACTTTAGCTGAAAGATGTTTAGAACAACAAATCGGCGAAGGTTGGTTTAAGGATAAAGACGAGTGCTTTAAGCAAGCAATTTCTATGTCTGCTACGCAAATTATGAAATGTAAACACATCATTTCAGTTGTTCCGTATAAGGTTAAGGCGGAAGCAATTTATAACACCCTAACCCACGACGTAGACCCAATGTATCCTGCAACGCTTATGAAAAAGCACGCTGACTGCACTATTTACGCTGACCCCGATTCAGCAAGTATGCTCGACGCAAAATTAATTGAAGAATATAAATAATTTTTTCTAAATAGGTGTAAAATTTGTATTTACACCTATAATTTTTAGGAGAACCTTTATGAAACTAGCAGACGTAAAATATCATTTGATAGAAAATGGAGATAACGGCGTAGACGGTTATTATAGAACTGAAAGCCAAATTTTCGATTATCTTTTAGATAAAGTAAAAGCAAAAGAACTAGAAGACGAAACGGAAAAGGCTAATATCAAAACCATTGAAGAATTTGAAAGAAAAAGAAAAGAAAAACGTCAAATTCTAATAGATGCAATAGGTGGTTTAGATTTTGAAAAATGCGACCTTAACCCCGTCATCACTAAAACTACGGAATTTGAAAAATTTACTGTCAAAAATCTTTATTTTCAAACGATAAAAGACGTTTACATGACGGCAAATTTATACGTTCCCAAAAACGCTAAAATGCCTTGCCCTGCAGTTTTAATGACTTGTGGTCACGACAAAAAAGGAAAAAATTCTCCCGGTTATCAAAAAATAGCACTTGAACTTGTAGAGTGTGGCGTTGCCGTTTTAGTAGTAGACCCTATCGGTCAAGGCGAAAGACATTATTACGATAAATTAACTGATGACGGTAATCTTTTAGTAGGCACGCCTGTTCAAAATCATATGTATACAGCCCTACCATTAAACCTTATAGGCAAAAATTTAATGGGTTTTATGGTGTATGAACTAACCCGTGCAGTAGATTACTTGTTTTCCCTAGATTTTATCGATAAAGAAAAAATCGCACTTACGGGTAACTCTGGTGGTGGTACTCAAACGTGCATGACCATGCTTATTGAAGATAGACTTTGTGCTGCTATGCCCTGTTGTTATACTTCAGGTCGTGTTGAATACGCTAAAACCGGTCAACCACAAGACAGTGAACAAATCGTTTACGGTTTAATAGAAGACAAGGTTAACTACGACGATTTTATTACGGGTATTGCTCCTAAGCCCGTTAGAATTGGTGCTGCAAGGTACGACTTTTTCTGTGTAGAAGGTGCAAAGCGTACTTACGAAAAGGCTAAGAAAATTTATTCGCTTTACGGCAAAGAAGATAACTTATCGTTTACCGTTGCTAACCACGTTCACGGTGTTCGTGCGGATATGCTTAGAAACAACGTCAACTTCTTTAGAAAAGTTTTATTGGGGCTTGAAGAAAACCAACAAACCGACTATAACCGTGTACCGCTAGACGACGAAACGCTTAACGTTACTAAAGACGGATTTATTATTCACGAAGAAATTAGTGGGCAAAAAACCCCTATCGAAGTCATAAAGGAAATGTACGAAAAAGAAAAGTACACCGACTGTGATTTACCCGAGTTAAAAAATAGAGTTTTAGACCTATTAAACTTACCCGCCTTAAAAACTGAACGTGAAAAAATTGAGTACCCGAGAATTGTTTTCGACCAAACAGACGGCAATCAACGTACGAGAAGAATTTTCTTCTTTACCGAAAAAGATATTATTTGTTCGGCAACGTTAATAGAAAATCTTACCCTTAACACCGGTGTTTGTACCGTTTACGTTAGCGACGACACCACTCGCGAAGTAGAAAAAAACAAAGCCGATATTGAAAAACTTTTAGATAAAGGTGCGGTTTTATTGTTTGACGTTCGTGGCAGTGGCAGTGTTCCGTTAAGAGAATATAATTATAGCCACGGAACTTCCGTTGGTATGTTTATCAACACTTTCTATATTCACAACTGTTACGCTAAAATGTTTAAGACGTCTATGTATGCGTATAGAGTGTTTGACGTAGTGCGTGGAACTGATTTATTAAAAGATTATTTTGGGTTTACTACCGTTAACTTGTGCGGAAAAGATTTTGCTAATCTCTATACCCTTACCGCTAGCGTTATTACCGGCGATAAGTCTATGGTTAGTGGCAAGCTTTCTAGAATTTCCGAAGTGTTCGATAAAACCTATTATCACATAACTCCAAACGTTGATATTCACGGAATGTTAAAATACTACGACGTACCGCTGTTGGTTAAAAACTTAAACCCCGAAAAATTATAATAAACTTTAGCGACGGAAAACTCCGTCGCTATTTTATTTTGATTGATTTTACTATTGTTATATGTTAAAATATAAATATGATTAAACAAAATTTACACACTCACAACACTTTTTGCGACGGAACAAGCACGGCAGAAGAAATGGTTATTTCGGCGATAGAAAAAGGTTACGATTCGCTAGGCTTTTCGGGGCATATCAAAACGGTTTTCCCGTCTATTGCAATAAACGATAAGGCTAAGTATTTTGCTGAGATTACTCGCTTAAAAGAAAAATATGCCGATAAAATAAAAATTTATATCGGTGGAGAGTTCGACCTTTATTCGGACGATAACGTAAAAGACTACGAATACACTATCGGCTCGGTGCATTTTGACCTTATTGACGGAAACATTGTATATTACGACCACGTGTATGAAATAGTTAAGGACCGTTTTGATAATCTTTTTTCTAAAGACGGCGTTGCGTTTTTCAAAAAGTATTTCGACTCGGTAAAACGCCTGCCCGACACTTTTGATTTTGATATCGTAGGTCACCTTGACGTCGTTACTAAACACAACCTACATCACAACCTTTTTGACGAAAACAACCCCGTATATATAGATTGTGCGTTAGACGCTTTACATCATCTCGTAAAAAAAGGCAAAAAACTTTTTGAAATTAACTATGGCGGTATAAAAAGGGGTTATAAAAGCTCACCGTATCCTAGCGAATTTTTGTTAAAAGAAATGATAAAACTAGGCTGTGAATTCGTCGTCACGTCAGACGCACATAACGTGAGCCACCTTATAACCGATTTTACCGAAATCTATTCTTCTTTAAAAGAATTGGGAATAGACCACGTTATGTATTTCGACGGTAAAAAATTCCTTCCACAAAAAATTTAATTAAACGTAAAACAAAAGACAAACGGCTACCGAAGGTCAATAGCCGTTTGTCTTTTTAATTGTGTCGCAACAATACCCTTTCTTTGGTTAAACGTGTGATAACAAAAATTTTTAACTTATATTTTTATTAATCGTCAAGAAGTTTGCGTAGGTCTATATCCATACCACACGAAACTCTATACAAAAATACTAAATTATACGAAGTCTTCGTGTGAAGCAGTCTTGTAATAGCCGCCATAGGAACTCTACACAAAGACGCAAACTCTCTAGTTCCCATATTGTGCTCTTTCATATACTTCTCAATTAGCTTTGTATTTACGTAATACATATTCTTTCTCCTTTTAGTCTAAAATGGGCTTTTTATAAATATATTATAGCCCTTTTTGGGCTTTTGTCAAGCATTTTACTTAAATTTATTCTAAAATGGGCTAAATAATTTATTTTTGGTGTTTTATGTTTAGATTAAGAGAATTAAGAAAAGAAAAAGGTTTATCTCAGTCTCAGGTTGCAACTTTTCTTGGATGTAATCAAACTGCCATTGGGAAATATGAACGTGGACAACTTGAACCTAACTTTTTTGCATTAAAAAAGTTAGCCGATTATTTTGAGTGTTCAGTTGATTATCTTATCGGTAGAGAAGATGATTTAGGCATTGTTAAAATAGTTGATAGTAATAATAGTCTTAACGCAAAGGAAAGAGAACTAGTAGATAATTATAGAAAACTTAATGCTTTAGAACAAGACGCTATTATGCTTCAAACAAAGGCTCTTGCCAATAAAAAATAACCATAAATTTTAAGCCAAGAACAAATTTTCTTGGCTTTTTTTGTGGTTTTTATTGAAACGTTTTATATATGGTGCTAAAATAAAATTAAACCTTAATTACGGAGAACGGTTATGAAAAACACCAAAACTTTGGGCGTAATGATAGATATGTCTAGAAACGCTGTTATGAGTATTGACGGACTTAAAAGGTTTCTTCCCCTTTTAAGAAAAATGGGTTATAACACCGTTATGCTTTACACTGAAGACACCTATGAAGTAGATGATGAGCCTTATTTCGGATATATGCGTGGTAGGTACACAAAAAAGCAAATGAAAGAGATTGATTGCTATGCCGAGAGTCTTGGTATTTCCATTATTCCGTGTATTCAAACGCTAGCCCACTTAAACGGCGTATTCCGTTGGGGCAAATATCCTAAAGATTGGGATGATATTTTAATGATAGACGATGACCGTACGTACCAACTTATCGACAATATGTTTAAAACATTGTCAGAGTGTTTTAAGTCTAGAAAAATTCACGTTGGTATGGACGAAGCGTATATGGTCGGTAGAGGGAATTATCTAGGAAAACACGGATACACTCCGTCTAACGAGTTAATGCACAAACATATTAAAAGGGTGCGTGAACTTGCAGGCACATACGGGTATGAAATTATGCTTTGGTCGGATATGTTCTATAAATCGTTAGAAAATGGCGAATACGAGGGCAAACTTCCCGATTCAGTAATTCCCGTTTATTGGGACTACTATCACGACGACGAAAAACACTATGAAAATTTCTTAAATAAACATAAACTCTTGTCTGATGAAGTCTGGTTTGCTGGTGGTGTTTGGGGGTGGTCTGGACTTATTCCCTTTAACAAATATTCTCTCTATACAATGATTCCTGCAATTAAGGCTTGCCATAAAACCAAAACCAAAAATATTATTTTTACTTTGTGGGGTGACGACGGTGCGGAGTGTTCACATTTTACACAACTTCCCGCCCTTTTCTATCTTGCTGAAAACGTTAAAGGAAACTTCGATGAACAAAAAATCAAGACTAAATTTAAACGCAGTTTTGGCATAGACTTTGATGAGTTTATAAACATCGACTGTCCTAACGAGATTTTCCCGTACGATAATAACTTAGCAAATCCGTCTAAGTATATGCTCTATTCCGATTACTTTAACGATTTCTTCGATAATACTGTTAGTCTCGGTGATGGTAAAATATACAAAAAATATTCTACCGAATTACTTAAAACAGCAAAGAAAAGCCGTAAATACGGATACGTTTTTAATACGGCCAGTAAACTGTGCGACATTTTAAGTGTCAAATATGAAATAAGCCTTAAAACTAGGCAAGCCTATGAAAAAGGCGATAAACTCGAACTAAAACGACTTGCTCTAGAAGATTATTCAAAATTGCCTAAACTTATAAAGACGTTTGCTACCGCTTTCAAAACACAGTGGTTTTTAGATAATAAACCACACGGTTTTGATATTCAAGAACAACGACTTGGTGCACTTTTATATCGTACCGAATCGTGTAAAAAACGAATTTTAGATTACGTTAACGGTAAAATAGACAAAATCGATGAACTTGAAGAAAAACTTTTACCCTTCGGTGAAAAGGGCAAACCCATTTACTTTAATAAAGCCCTTACCGCATCAACGGTAAACATCCCCAGCCACAATTTTGTTGGATAAATTAAACAACTCAAAAAGTTATGTAATATTTTCATTTTATCAACGATTTATCGCTATATGTAATCAGACTTAAGCAAGTATGTAATCAAGCCGAAGATTACATACGACTAACGTCTATTACATACACCCTAAATGGTGATTACATGCCAAGCCTTTCGGCTTGTATAAAAAAAGACCGATGTTCGGTCTTTTTTTTGTTGGTGCCTCCGGCCGGGGATTCCCCTGTAAGGGGAAATGTCGGCACTGCCCAACTTGACTGACCGTCCCGACAAAGGGGTTGCCGTCTCCTGCTAAGGAATCGAACCGGAGGTTCGACTCTCGTTACGAAGTAACGCAAAAAGGACAAACAACTTTATGTTGCTTGCCCTTTTTGTTGGTGCCTCCGGCCGGAGTCGAACCGGCACGGTATCTCTACCACTGGATTTTGAGTCCAGCGCGTCTGCCAATTTCACCACGGAGGCAATTTTTATATATATTTGTTGCAATTTCTAAGTATTTTTGTTAAAATTATAGAAACAATATATTTATATACTTTGTTATTGCTATATGATAATAGCATAAATTAAAGTATTTAGCAAGCATCTTAAAGGATTTTTATGGAAAAATTAGTTCTTATTGACGGAAACAGTTTAATAAACCGTGCCTTCTACGCTATGCCTCTTCTTACCACGAAGAAGGGTGAGTATACTAACGCTGTTTACGGGTTTATGAATATGCTGTTTAAGATTTTTTCCGAGATTAAACCGACACACATGGCGGTTGCTTTCGACCTAAAAGCACCCACCTTTAGACATTTAATGTATTCCGAATATAAAGGCACTAGAAAGCCTATGCCCGAAGAACTGCGTCCGCAAATACCAATGCTTAAAGACCTTTTATCTAAAATGAATATAACCGTTCTAGAAAAGGAGGGCGTTGAAGCCGACGACATTATCGGCACGGTTGCTAAAAAAACCGATATTTTAACCTATATTTTCACGGGCGATAAGGACTCTTTACAACTTGTTGACGAGCAAACTGAAGTACATTTCACTAAACGTGGAATTACTGACGTAGACGTTTATACGATAGACAATTTTACCGAAAAAACTACTCTTGAGCCTTGTGGTATTATAGACCTTAAAGCACTTATGGGAGATTCTTCCGATAATATTCCCGGTATTCCCGGTGTTGGCGAAAAAACTGCGTTAAACCTTTTATCTACCTATAAAACAGTTGAAAATCTTTACCAGCACTTAGACGAACTTACGGGAAAGCTTAAGGAAAAGATAGAAAACGGCAAAGAATCTTGTTTTATGTCTAAGACACTTGCAACTATTAACACCGATTGTGGTATAGAATTTACCGTTGACGGTATGAAAGTTAATATGCCGTTTGATTACTCGGTAAAAGAACGTTTTTACGAACTAGAGTTTAAGACGCTTAGTAATCGTGATAGTTTTTTCTCTAGTGAAAAGAAAACTGATAAAGAAAATTCACCGATAGACGTTTCTATTAAAAAGATAGAAAGTTTAACCGATATAGACAAAGCAGTATTTGACGGAAAGTTATCTTTATGCGTAACAAAAGATAGAGTTTGTATGTATTCTAAAGACGTTGAATACGTTTTACCCTTGCGTCAAACGTTACTTGACGACGGGTTTAATTTAAGCGAAGTTTTAGAGTTTATTGTTTCTAACTTTAGCGATAAAACTAGCCTTATATTATTTGACAAGAAAGAATTTTTGCATTTAATAAAAAATTCTTTAGGAAAAATTATTAACGTAAAAGCCGACGACGTTAGCATAATGAAATATCTAGTAGATTTTGATAACGGGTCGGAAACTCTTGAAAAATTGATAGCCGAGTACGGACTTAACCATAACACTTTAGCGTTTTCACTATTCTCGGCGTATAGCGTTTTAAAAGATAAACTCGTAGAATTTGACGCAGTAAACTTATACGAAAAAGTAGAACTTCCGCTTGTTGACGTTTTGTTTGATATGGAAACGGCAGGATTTAAGGTGGACTATAACGCTTTAAATCAAGCGGGCGAAACGTTTAAGACTAGGCTTGATGAAATTGAAAGTAAAATTAGAGACCTTTCCGCCGAGCCAACCTTAAACGTCAATTCCCCAAAACAACTAGGCGAATTATTGTTTGAAAAACTTAAAGTCGGCAAGGGCAAGAAAACCAAAACCGGATATTCTACTAGTGCTGAAGTTTTAGAAGCTTTAGAAAACTCTCACCCGATAATTCCCCTTATTTTAGAATATCGTTCTATTGCAAAACTGTATTCTACGTATATCGAAGGGTTTAAGCCTTTAATCGACAAGGCAACTGGGCTTATTCACACGAGTTTTAACCAAACGGTTACGTCGACGGGAAGATTATCTTCTAAAGAACCTAATCTTCAAAACATACCCGTTCGTGACGAAGAAGGTAGAGTTTTAAGAAAGTTCTTTGCGTCACGGTCAGACGACAGAATTTTAATTTCCGCCGATTATTCTCAAATAGAATTAAGACTTTTAGCCGATTTTTCGGGTTGTAAACCTTTAATCGACGCCTTTAATAACGAAATAGACGTTCACTCGGTAACTGCTTCTAAAGTGTTTAACGTGAGTCTTAAAGACGTTACCCCCGAAATGAGAAGAAGTGCTAAAGCAGTTAATTTTGGTATTATTTACGGTATCTCAGAATACGGTCTTGCTAAAAATATTAGAGTTTCCCCTGCCGAAGCAAAATCGTATATATCGGCATATTTTAACGAATACCCCGAAGTTAAAGAATACATGAACAAAAACGTAGAGTTTGCTAAAGCTAACGGCTATGCTAAAACTATTTTAGGTCGCCGTAGATATATTCGTGAACTTTCTTCGTCTAACTATATGCTCCGTCAGTTTGGCGAACGTGCTTCAATGAATATGCCCTTGCAAGGCAGTTCGGCAGATATAATTAAACTTGCTATGATAAACGTTTACAATAGGCTAAAACGTGAAAACTTAAAGTCACAACTAATACTTACTATTCACGACGAACTTATTATCGACGCATATATATCCGAACAAGAAAAAGTACAAGAAATTCTCGTAAACGAAATGCAAAACGCCGTGAAATTAAGCGTTCCGTTAACCGTTAGTGCGGGAATAGGAAAAACATGGTACGAAACTAAATAATATGAAAAAACTTATTGCCGTAACAGGCGGAATAGGTAGCGGAAAGTCTAAGGTTATGGAAATCATAGAAAGTTTAGGTTTTCCCACTATCTCTTGCGACGAAGTTACTAACAAACTTTATAAAAAACAAAGCGTTTTAAGAAAAATTAAAAAAATTATACCGTCAGGAATAAAAGGCAACCTTTTCTTAAAACCCGACAAAAAGCGTATTGCGGACGTTATTTTTAACGACAAAAATAAATACGCCGAGTTTACTGAGTTTTTAACAATTCTAACTCTAGAAAAAACTTTAAAGTTGGCGTCTAAACTTAAAGGGCTTGTCTTTATCGAAGTGCCGTTGCTTTTCGAGTTTAACGCCGAAAGTTATTTTGATAAAATAATCGTTGTAACTCGTGAGTTAAATACTAGAATTGAAAGCGTGAAAACTCGTTCTAATTTAAGCGAAGAACAAATTAAAGAAAGAATTAAATCTCAGTACGATTACGAAAACAACGACTTAACTAACTATATAGTTATCAATAACGACGGCATGGTAGACGACTTAAAAACTAAAGTAATTGAAATTTTAGAACAATTAAAAACCGACTTGTATTAGAGCATCACATTTAATGTACGAATTGATATGCGCCTCCTTTGTGTAAAGGGAGGTGGCACGCATAGCGTGACGGAGGGATTGAATTTGCAGAGAAAACATAATAAAGATATTGTTCCAACTGCTAAAATATTGCGAAGGAATATGACTAAAGAAGAAAAACACCTTTGGTATGATTTTTTGCGAGTCCTTCCCGTTCGGTTTTCTCGTCAAAAGGTTCTCGGCAAGTATATCACCGATTTTTACTGTGCAAAGGCAAATCTTATCATTGAGCTTGACGGTTCGGGGCATTATACAAAGCATGGAATACAATATGATGAAGAAAGAACGGCTTTCCTTGAGGAATACGGATTGACGGTTATTAGAATATCAAATACAGAAATACATAAAAACTTTTGGGGTGTTTGCGAATATATTGAAAACTTTATAAAACAATCCCTCAGTCAGTTACACTGACAGCTCCCTTTACACAAGGGAGCCTTTTTTATGCTCTTCTAAGCGTTACTTTTTTTACAAACACTGCACCACTTACATACGTAAATGCAAAATACGGCATACCCTTTTTAAGATATGCCGTATTCTAGAAAACTGTTCTAAGGGTATAACCCTGTAACAAGTCGGTTGTTGATTGACAATTATTATTTTTTTCTGCTAAAATCTTCTCCTCTTATAAGATAATCAATAGAAACATTAAAATATTCCGATAGAATTAAAAGCATATCAACGTCTGGACTCCTTTTCCCATTTTCATAATAGGAAATAGCTTCTCTGCTAATAGCTAAATCCATAGCAACTTTAAGCTGACTTATTTTCCTTTTTTTTCTAATTTCTTTTAAACCTTTAAGTTCCATATCAAAAATCCTTGACTTTATTGTAACATAATGTTACAATGCAATATGTAACAGTTTGTTACTCACTATTAAAGTAAGAAGAGGTTTTGATTATGGAAGACAAAAGAGCAAAAACTATCATGATTCTATCAATTGTACTATTAATTTTAGATGCTTTGTTTTTAATTTTACCCATACATACTTTTACAAAGACTATAACTTTAGGGGGTGTAAGCGAAACCTTAACGGTAAAAGCTAGCTTTTTGAATATATTTCTCGATTCCGAACGAGAAGTTCTTTCTTCCCTTGGCGATGTCGGCGTAGATAATATTAAGATTTCGGAACTTTGCGTATTAGAGGATTTGTATTTTCAAATTTCGTTCCTCATAGGAGTTCCTATGGTAATTCTTATAATTGCCATGGTTCTTTTCGAAAGAAGTGCCCTCAACGGTTACACCAACAAACATCACTTATTGTATTTAGATACAACTTCTTTTCTTTTTCTTGCAGCAGCTTTACAAAGTTGTTCTATGTTTAATCCTTCCATGAGCAACACCTATTTTGTTTGGCAATTAGACATATTTCTTTCGGCTTTTATTATTCTTGCCCACATCACAATTACAGTTATCATAGGAAAATATTTGGACAAATTAAATAGTTGGGCTGTTTACACATTTAGTAGTAAATATAAAAACCAGGATAAAGATTTTTTACGCGAATTAATCTCTAACGTTTCAGAATTTGTTTTAGAAGCAAGGCTAGCTTCACCAAACAAAATAAAAGAGGCACTACTAAGCAAACTTGATGAGATAGAAAAATCTTCTGAAAAGGGAAAAATAATACAAAACAAATAAACCCTTAAAAGCGCAGACGGTGTCTACGCTTTTCTTTTATTAAAAATTTTTACATCAACAAAGTGCCTTCGGTTGATTCTATTACCTTAAACATTTGTAATTGAGACCCCGTTATAGCGTCTATATAAACGTAAAAGGTTTGACCGTCGGTTTCGCCTGAAAATTCATAGGCGAGTTTTTCCGAGCTATTACCTATCGGTACGATGCAAAGTCTTGCAGTATCAATGGTAATGTTTTTAGAAACTTTTTCCACTGCTTGTTCTTGAGAAAGACTAGGCGTTTCTAGGGTGCGGATTGTGTGGTTAGTGTAATAAGTCATTGCTTCCATACCTAACACTTTACCACTATCGGCACAAATTCTTACCTTTATTAAGTCGGAATACACGGGAATCCCCGAAATAGAGTAAGCAAGATTTACGGTGTACACGTTATTAGAAAGGTTTACCCAAACGGGCATCATATCTAATATGCCTAAACTTTCTAAAAACTCTACCGAAGCTTCTAAAGCGTATTCCTGGTTATAGTTTACGTTGTTACACTCGCCAGCGTATTCGAACATAATAATCTTACCACCGATTTTAGAAATTTGTGCGTAAATCATATCGTCTTCGTATTTTGCTGAAACGTTATAACATTCTATAAGTCCTGATGTTTCTCCGTCGTTTTTTATGTCGGTTATACCTAACCCACCAAACGTTTTACTGAATATGCTCATCGCTTCACTAGAAGTGATTTCGCTTCCCGATAAACCTTTAAGTCCACGGCTATCTAATCCGTCGGAAAAAGGTCCGTCGTAAATAAGTTCTGGGTATTCGGTAGAAAGGTTTTCAAGTTCTTTTAAGTTGTCTACAACTATGTTTTCTTTTGTTTGGTCGCTCATGTTGGTAAAGTTAAAGTCTTCGCCCATATTAGCGTTCATTGACTGTAAATATTCTACCAAGTTTTTGTTGGCGTTATATAGCTGTAATAGGTTTTGTTTATCTTCTTTTGTTAATTCTTCTCCACGGGCTAGCTTTTTGTTAAGATATTTAGCGTAGTCGCCAATTTGGTTTATAAGCTTAGTTGTATAGAACTTATTTTCGTCTTTTAACGGTAATTGTGATAAATCGTTTTCAGCAAGTTCACTGTTGATTGCAAGGTCTACCAGATATCCTTGTAGTGCCGGTTTATCCGAAGTGTTTATGGCTTTACTTAAGTTTAAATCTATATTGTCTACTTGGTCAATTGTATCGTAAAACGATTTTCTATAAGTCGATTCTAGAGTTGTTTGCTCTTTGCTCGGCATTAAGAAGTTAAACGTTAGCACCGAAGCAAGAACTAGCGTCGATATACCTAACGTTATTACTGCGGCTAGCCACCCACCCGGCGTTTTATTCTTTTGACGGTTTTTTTCTCGCATTTCTCTTAGTTCGGCTTTTCTTCTTTGTTTATCACGTTTTAAGGTTGCCTTATTTCGTGCTTTTTCTTGTTTTTCCCGTGCTTTAATTCTAGCGAGTTCTATTCTTTCGTTACTCTGTTTTTCTTCACGTTCCCTGTAAACTTTTTCCGATTGAGTTTGGGTTTCTTGTTGTCTATCTACTTGTGCGTTTTCGGCTTTTTCTAAGGCATTATTCTTTTTTTCTTCCATATTATTCCTCCTTATCTAGCAAAGACGTGGTTACCTATAGTAACCGTAGTTTGCCTACTAAAAATCCACGAACTAGTTGCAGTTTTAGGATTATAGTAGTATAAAGCACCGTAACTAGGGTCCCAACCGTTCATAGCGTCTTGTGCTGCTTTTTTTGCAGTGGCGTTAGGCGTTAAATTTATTTGACCGTCGTCTACTGCAGTGAAAGCGTATCTTTGATATATTACCCCTGACATAGTGTTAGGAAAAGAAGAACTTCTAATTCTATTCATAACTACAGCTCCTACTGCTACTTGACCTACGTACGATTCACCACGTGCTTCACCGTAAATTAGGCGTGCTAAGAGTTGAACGTCCGCATCACTATACGACGACGAACTCGAAGAACTGCTATTCGACCCCGTACTCATACCGAGTGCTTTTAAGGTTTGATTGCCTACGATACCGTCTACTTTTAGACCGTTACGTTTTTGGAAAAGTTTTACGGCTTCTTTTGTTTTTTTACCGAAAATTCCGTCAACTGAACCTTTATAATACCCCCAATTTTTAAGTTTTGTTTGCATAGTTTTTACTTGCGTACCACGACTGCCTTGTTTTAAGGTAAGTGCGTAAACCGTTTGTACTTCAGGTTCGGGTTTATTGGTAGTTAACGAAACGCCAAAGCCTACGGTTAACATAATAAGTGCTATCGCAATTACTCTAACGAATTTTTTCATTTTTCCTCCTTGTGTTTTTCATAAAAATCGTTGATTATTTGTTTTAATTTACTTCTATATACGTAGTTTTTGCCTTCCCCTGTAAAACATAACGGCGGATACACAACACACCACCAATTATCGCCACTACCAGACCCTAGTTCAATTATCAGCGCATCGTAAAACCCGTTTTCTAAAGTTAAACCGCCGTAAACTCTAGTGGGAAATTCTTCTACGTTTATTTTTGCTTTAGATTTATAATCGTATCCGTTTTCTTCTAACACTCCATCGCAAACAGTTTCTATTTCTGATAAAAGACTTTTAATTGTTTCTTCGGCTTTACTTTTAGTATTGCAATCAGAAAGCTTCGGCGTTAAAAATTCTACCACTGCGTCTTTTACTTTATATTTTACTTGTTGGTCTTCGGTTTGGTTAGAGTCTGCACGGATATGTATACGTAAAACTTCGGTGTTGGTTTGAAAAAGATTTCCATTAGTTTTCGCCACCACACCCAAAACTATTATGGTTAAAATTAAAAAAGTTATGCACAAATTTCTCATTGTCGTTTCTCCGTAATGAATTTATACATAACTTATTGACGTGTTGTTTAATTTTTATACTGTAATTTTAAAAATAAAAACACGCTAAACTTTTTAATGTTTAGCGTGTTAAGTTTTTTATAACGTTTCAGTTTTAATAATTTTGTCTTTATATTTTTTTCTTAAAACTCTATAAGCTGTATCTCTTGCCGTTTTATCTAAAAATATTGCGTAAACCGAACTTCCACTGCCACTCATTACCGACGGTGCTACCGAAGATAGAGTTTCTAAATTTTGTTTTATTTCGGGAACTTTTTCGCTAGAAGCAGGATACAAATCGTTTCTTATAAGTTTTATAAACTCGCCTTTTCTATCGTTTACTAAATGTTCAACGGCTGTTTCGGTGATAGGTGGATAATTTATGTTTTGTTTATCAAATTCTCTATACGCTTCTCTAGAACTTAAACCACTGCCTGCAGTCATTATAATTAAATAGAACTTAGCGGTAGTATCTACTTTTTGTATTTTTTCGCCACGACCAGCGATAACGGCGTAACCGCCGTCTAGCATATACGCACAATCACTGCCTATTTCGTTAGCGATTTCTACTAAGTCGTGGCCTCCAGGATACAAAATTTCCATAGCCTTTAACACGCCTGCAACGTCTGCAGAAGAACCACCTAAACCACTTGCAATAGGTATGTGTTTGTTGATAACTATATCTACGCCTAAGGTGTTATATTTTTCTTTGAACATTTTAGCCGTTTTATAAGCATTGTTATCAACAACCGTGCATTTTGGGTCAATGCCGACGTTTTTTAAGGTAATACGTCTATCTTGACGTTTTGTTACGGTGATTTCGTCGTATAAATCTATGCTTGATACAAGCGACTTAATTTTGTGATAACCGTTTTCGGCTATTCCTACGTCTAAAGTGAAATTTACTTTAGCGTATACTTTTACTTTTGTTTTTTTCATATTTTCCCTTTTGTATATATTAAATTTGCCTATAAATTACTATTCTTTCACTGCCGTCTAACGGAAAATTAAGGTCAGGGTTAGTTTCAATTAATAATTCAGGTCGAACGTTTAATCTTTTAGCAAGCGACCATAATTCTTCGCCTTCTTGGGCAATGTACACGCTTATAGCGCAGTTGTTTTGAACTTTAGGAAGAATACACTTTACGTCGTTTATAGTTTCAAATCTTTTTTGTTTGGTTGGGTATACGGTAATCGTTACGTCTAAATCAAACTCTATACCGTTATTAGTTAGCATTGTGTTAGAACAATCTCCCACTGCTATAGCGTCTACGTAGCATCCGTTAGGAACTACACAATCACACTTAAATTCTAAAGGAATTTCTATCTTTTTGGTATATATTTTTTGGTCTAAATTAACAAAATATCCAACAGCGTTAAGCGTTCCTGTAAATTCTAGTTCGCCGTTATTAACACAAGCGCTTAGAATTTCTATTTTTTCGCCAGCGATTGCACGTATATTTGTTTCCGAAAGATTTTCCTCGCTTGGGAAAAGGCAAGACGTTTTATGGTTACACGTTCTTACGTCTTCTACTTCGCATAAAAGAGTTTCTTGTTTTTCCGTTTGAACGTCGTGAGATAAACTGAACAAGTCGGTGGCAAACGTTAAGTTTTCAAAAGAAAATGCTTCGCTGTTAAAAACTAGCATTGCGCTTAAGGTTATCTGACTTTTGCCACCGTCTAAATCTACTTCAACGTCAGTCTTAAAAGATTTTAGCGACACTTTAGCAATAGCAGTGAACGACGGCATAGAATCTTCATATTCCATCTCCGCTCTAAACGGAAAGTTTTTGGTCATCTTTATTATATCTTTTTTTTCGCCTTTTTGCAACAAAATTGCCGATAGTCTAACCTCTCCGTCAATAATTATGCATCCCACCCCGCACTGAACTGACGTTATAACGGGTTCGGCACGATGATATAGCACTTCTTCAATTTGGTGCGGAATAGTAAACTGTTCTTCTAACGGATAAAGCCCTTCTTTTATTCCGTAACCTTTTTTTATAGGCGCTTCGGCTGTTTTGCAAATTAGTTCATCGCCACCACATACGGCTTTAATCTCTGTTTGGTTTGGAACTACTGCTTTTACCGATACTAGTGCCGAAACTTTTAGGTTTATTCCAGAAAGGTCTGCTTCAGTTTTTTCTACACCTAAATGCAATACTCCACGACAATTTGCACCCTCGCACGCCATTACGCCCTGAACTTCGTTACTGCACTCGCATTTTTTGATTTGGTCTTCGTTATCTACGTAACATATATAGAATACCGTTTTAGCAGTATACTTAATTTTACCGTCTTCAGTGGTACTGTTAATAATCGTAGGGAAAACCCCCACGTTTAATATTTTTTTAACGGTTTCCGATAAAACGTCGGTTTTACATTCTGATTTAACGTGTTCGGTTATTTGTGTTTTTGATAAAGTTGCAGTAACTGTTTCGTATACGGGCTGTAATTGCATAAAAATTCTCCTAAGAATGGTTTTGTTATCAATACATTATATTTGCTTGTAAAAACTTTTATGCCGAAAAAGTAAAAAACGCACACAACGATTAGTTGCATGCGTTTATTTTTGTTCTATTTCTTTTACACTAACTTTTCCACACATATATTCAGAATACGAATACGACGTTTTCCCCTTAAAACTTTTATCGTGAGGAATTACCGTAAACAACGCTGGATATACGCCCGTTAGCGTTCCCTCAAAACTAACTCTTTTATTTCGACCTAGGTCTACCATTACGGTTACCGGCTTTTGTGTTAGTTTGGATATTGCTTTTTTTACTTCAGAAATATCTACCGTATTTTTTATCATACGGTAATTATTACCTATAATTTTTGTTTTATACCTTAGTCGTCAAAATCTTCTGACTCTTCGTCTTCTTCATCTTCCTCATCGGTATCTTCAAAATCAGATTCGTCGATTTCGGGAATTTCAAAGTCGTCGGGTTCGTTAGATTCGTAAAGTTCTTCTTCCTCTTCTTCGTCGTCGAAGAACTCGTCGCCTTCTTCTTCTACGAGTTTTGAAAGTGAAAGCATTTCTTCGCTTTCTTCTTCCTCTTCATCTTCTTGGTCGTCAAGATATTCTTTCCAAGATTCGTCGTCGTCCGAAACGTCAGGCTCTACGCTATCAGAAAATTTCTTAGAACAAGCTTCACAAATAGTTTCGCCGGGTTTTAGGTAATTGGTTCTACAGTTAGGACAAAGTTCTAACATTTCTTCTTCATCTTCATCTACAGCAAAAACTAATTGCGGACCTTTTTTAAGTTCTGCTTTACAAACGTCACAATACTCTTCCCCTTCTCTAATGTAATTTAAATCACATCTGGGGCATTTTATCCAACCTGCCATAATCTTCTCCGTATATTATCATATATATTACTGCAATCAAATACTTGTTACCGATATTTAACTGCCCTTTATTATATATACATAACTACGATTTGTAAACTATTTTTAAGCGAATTTTTATAGTTTTTGAGAAAATTTTACGCCTTTTTGCTATTTTTATGCATTTACGCCCTTTCTAGAAGCATCTTGTCTGCAACGAGTGCTATAAATTCGCCGTTAGTCGGCTTTTCAGCCCCCACGTACGCACGCACGCCTAATATACTGTTTATGGTATCTATTCTACCCCTATTCCATGCAACTTCTATTGCGTGGCGAATAGCACGTTCAACCTTAGACGGCGTAGTATTATACTTTTCACCAATAGACGGATAAAGCCTTTTTGTAATACTATTGATAATTTCGGGGTCTTCTACTGCCATTTTCACCCCTTCTCTTAAAAAGTTATATCCTTTAATATGTGGCGGAATTCCTACGTTAATAAAAATCTTGCTAATCTTTTCTTCTAGTGAAACGTTATGAAACTCTAAACTCTTTCTCTTACTCTCCGTTGTTTTTTCTTGACTAATTTCAAGCATACGCTCAAGTAAAACGTTGAAACTATACGGCTTAGCCATAAAATAATCAGCGCCCTGCTCTATAACGTTAGAAATAACTTCTTCTCTCATTAAAGCGCTTAAAACGATAATTTTTACGTTTAAACCAAGTTCTTTAATTTTTCTTACAACGCTTATCCCATCATAACCCGAAAGGACTATATCGGTAATCAAGAAATCAGGCTTCTTTTCGGCAACCATCGCAACTGCGCTGATTCCATCTTCGGCACAACCACAAACAACAAATTCTTCAGTGTTAGTGAAATTTCTCTCTAGCCTTTCGTTGGCCTCTTTTGTGTCCTGCAATAAAAATACGGTTTTTTTGTACATAACAACTCCTTAAATCTTTTATACTTACATTGTACTACAAAATTCCCGAAAAACCAAGCTATTTTCAAAATTATTTATGCCGAATATTTTACTATTTTGTTCAGAATTGTCGAATTTTGTATTTTTGCAAAAATAAAGGGCAAACCTTGTCGATTTACCCTTGTTTTTAATTATTTAATTTTGTTCAAGATTACTCTGCAAGCAATTTGTTTGCTTGTTGGTAGAACCACTTTAATTGAGTGGGAACCATTTGTCTTACGGTGGTGTAATTGCCGTTATCTATAATTTCTTGTCTTGCAGTTTTTGCCGTTTGATATAAAGGAGTTAAAGCCTGTTTTTGAGCATCTGAACCGTCGTAATCTTTTATGCCAGCAAGTTCGTTATAAAGTTTAGCAAGTCTAATTGCATCTCTTACGTTTTCGAACTTAGTAACGTTTGCTTCGGAAACAAACTCTTTTGCTTCTTCAGATAAAGCGTCGTAAGCGTTTAGTGCTTTTTCTGCTTTAGTAAATTCAATACCATTGTCGGTTGTAACATACTTAAGTTCGGTAGAAGTGGTTGCCTTATCGAGTAATGCTTCAACGTGTTTTGCAGAATCTTCTATGGTTACCTTTGCAAGTTGAACGTTGGTATCTAGAATCCAAGTATCTGCTTCAGCATTATCGTCGGTATCAACGTTTACTGCGTCTTTAGAAACGTTTACGTAGTTAACGTAGTTGTTTCCAAAATTAGAACCGTCGAGATATAACATATATTTATTATTATTAACGGTAATAAATTCAGGTGCAAACCAAGTAGTTACTGCTACGTCTAGCGAAGCTAAAACGTGGTCGGCTGATTTATCGCCCATTTTAACACGCATAATTTTATTGTCGGTGTCGTAATAGTAAACGTTACCATCGTCCACTGCAACGATTGCAGAAATAGAATCTACTTTAGCAACCGTTTCTCTTACTGCCTGTTCAGAGCCTACTAAAGTGGTTTTATAAATAATAGCTTCATTTTGGTCGAATCTATAAATTTCGTTTAGTGAAACCATATAGGTTGCCGCTGCCAACGCTTCGGTACTATTGATTTGTTGACGGCAAGTAAGGTCAGCAATTTCAGAAGCAACCGTGCCGTAATTCTTTACGTTGCCGTTAGCGTCCGTTTGTGAATAGAACACGTAGTTTTTATCTGCGTAAGTAAGTTTATACGTGTAAGCTTTCTCGCTACCGTTAATAACTTCAACTTTTTCTGCGTCGCCTACTGAATATTTATATACTTTGTTATAAAGTTCAGTTGCTCTATTATAGCCTTCTTTTTCAGCCTTTTCAGCAAAATACTTTTCAGCATAAACGGTTTCGGTGAATACTACTGCGATACCGCCGGTAGTGTCTTCGATGAACTTGTATTCTGCTAAAGATTGGTCTAAAGTAACGTCGGTTTTAGTTATAACTTTGGTTTCTTTAGTAGAAGCGTTGTAGCTTCTAATTTCTTTAGCGTTAGCATCATAGTAAACGATATAAACAACCCCGTCTTTTTCTAAAATTCTGTATTCGTTAGAAAGAGAATTGGTAGAGAAAAGAATTTTGGTTTCGGTGCCGTCTAGTTTAGATTTTGCAAACGCCATTTCAGAGTTTGCTATCTTACCCGAAGAATCTCTATCTAAACTCGGTGTACCGTAATAAACGTAATCACCCGAAATGTATATACCTGCGTTATAATCAGAAGCAACGAAAAGTTTAGGAACTACGATTTCTGCTTTATCGGTTTTGCCTTCAGCAAAATCGGTTTTAGAAATTGCCATTAAAGAACCTTTAATGGGAGCACCAAACGAGTTATCTTCGGTATTCGTTCCTTTACCGTTGATAAAATAAACGTAGTTTTCCGTTTCAGCAACGAAGCCGTTATTAGACTGCACTGCACCCCAAGAATTTAAGGTTGTTCCTTTCCAGCTAGAACCACCACAACCGACAAATGCTACTGCCATACAAACAACTGCAAGTGCAAGAGTTAAGCATTTTAAAAATCTTTTCATAAAGTCTCCTTAAAGATTTTCTGTAAATTAAACAAAAAATTCTGAATATAAATAGTTATACAGTTATATATTATATACCATAATATAGGTTTTTGCAATAATTTTTTAAGTTTTTTCGCCGATTTTTTACGGCGAATAGGAGATAATTATGGACAAATTCGGCGTTTTTAATCTACTTAGCTCGCTTTTAAGCAAATCTCAGCAAGAAAATTCTTCTTCTACCAATATTGTTACGCCTGACGACACCCAAAATACCAAGCAACCACCAAAACATTTAGACCCACCGCTTCCTTTACAGGCTAGTATGATTAACACTATGACTTCTCACGACGAGTTTATAAAACGAGTAAAGCAAAAAAACAAAAAATAAGAGTTTAATATTGATTTTTGGTGTTTTAGGTGGTATACTCTAGTTATCAACTTTAAAAGGACGATAACTATGTATAGATTTATGGCGTTTCCAAATTTCAAGAAAAAGGCTGTTACCTTTTCTTATGATGACGGGCATATTAACGATGCAAGGCTTGTTGAAATTCTTAACAAATACAACTTAAAAGGCACTTTCAACGTATGCTCTTACAATTTGCAAAACCCTAGCGCAAAAAAACTTTCTCTAAAACAAGCAAAGGAAGTTTACGGCAACACTCACGAAGTAGCCGTTCACGGTGAAAGACATCTATCGTTGTCGGATATGAGTATTGCAACTGCCACTAACGAAATTTTAACCGATAGAAAAAATCTAGAAAAAGGTTTTGGTAAAATTGTTCAAGGTATGGCGTACGCTAACGGCGACATTACCGAGGAATATCTAACAGCAGTAAAAGCGTGTGGCATTAAGTATGCAAGAGCTGTTGTTCCGTCTCGTCGCAACTTTGATTTGCCTACCAATTGGTTATATCTTACCCCCACTTGTCACCACGACGACCCCGAACTTTTTAATTTAACCGAAGAGTTCTTAAACAAACCCGATAGAGCGTATTATTGGGCTAGACGTCAACGTTTATTCTATATTTGGGGACACGCTAGCGAACTAGATTACAACGACGGTTGGGAAAAAATTGAAAAGTTCTGTTCGTTGGTCGGTAACCGTGATGACGTTTGGGCTTGTACTAATATGGAACTTTACGATTATATAAAAGCATATCAAAGTTTAGAGTGGTCGGTAGAAAACAAATTCGTTTATAACCCCACCTCCACAACGGTTTATATAGAATATTTTGACAATTTATACGAAATTAAATCTGGCAAAACGGTAAAAATTAAATAAAATTAAAGCGTGCTTTAATAAAAAGCACGCTTTTTGTTTGTTTTAACGTTAGTTTTATTTCTTTATAACTTTTTTGCACCAAGTGCGTTTATGACAGTTGGGGCATTTTAAGTGGCGGGTAAATCCCATGTGCATTGCGTTTAAGGCTTGTTTATAGGTAGGAACAAATTCGTGTCCACAATTTTTACATTTATAAGCACCTACGCTTACTTCAAGTTTTAAGGCATAAAAACAAGGGATTAAAAATACTACGCAGATTGCTAAAATTGCAACTATTTGCCATACCCCTTCGGGGACAAAAAAGTAAACTACTGCAAATCCACCAAATAACGCAACCATGCTCACTATCATAATTATCCACATATTGGTCCAAATAATTTTGTTTTTTGCTTCCATTTCTTTACTCATTTCAAGTAAAAGTTGTTGATTTTTTTGTTCGTTGTTTTCCATACTAATTTTCTCTCCGTTTAATAATTCGTTTACACTGATTTTTAATATTTCGCAAAGTTCTAACATTATAGATGAATCGGGAAGTGCTAGTCCCCTTTCCCATTTAGACACTGCTCTATCAGTGATGCCTAGTTTTTCGGCTAACTGCATTTGCGTTAAATTAACGCTTTTTCTTTGCTGTGCGATAAATTTGCCGATTTTTAATTGATTCATAACTACCTCCTTGCATTTTCAGTATATAACGATAAAGAAAAAAAGTACACACACCGTTGGTTGAATTTTAGATTTTCTACTAACGGTAGAATTATTATATCATATTTTTAACAAAAACAAAACCCCGAAAACAAAAGTTTCGGGGTTTTTGATAATCGCCATAAGGCTGAAATTATCTCTTACTAAATTGAGGTGCACGACGTGCTTTCTTTAAACCGTATTTCTTTCTTTCCTTCATTCTCGAGTCTCTGGTTAAGAAACCTTCTTTCTTTAAGGCTGCCCTTGATTCGGGTTCTGCTTCTAAAAGTGCACGAGAAATACCGTGTCTGATAGCACCTGCTTGACCGGTAAATCCACCACCGCAAACGTTTACGATAACGTCGTATTTAGCGGTTACGCCTAAAAGTTCTAAGGGTTGACGAACGATAAACTTTAAGGTATCAAGACCAAAATATTCGTCTAAAGATTTTTTGTTAATGGTGATAGTACCATCACCTGCGGGAAGAAGACGTACTCTTGCGATTGCTTTTTTACGTCTACCTGTTCCCCAAAATTGAATTTTTTTCTTACTAGTTGCTTTAGCCATTTTCTTTCTCCTTAAACGAGTTTAAGTTCTTCAGGTTTTTGTGCCTGATGGTTATGGTCGGGTCCTTTGAACACTTTAAGCTTAGTAATCATTTGACGACCAAGTCTATTTTTAGGAAGCATTCTTCTAACTGCTTCATATACCGCAAAATCGGATTTTTCGTTTAAAAGGGTTTTGTATTGAATTTCTTTTAAACCGCCGATATGACCGGTGTGATATTTGTAGTATTTCTTTTCTAATTTCTTACCCGTTAATACAACTTTGTCGGTATTAACGATTATTACGAAATCTCCCGTATCAACGTTAGGTGTGAAAGTAGGTTTGTTTTTACCACGCAAAATTGATGCTACTTTAGATGCTAAACGTCCAAGTACCATACCTTCAGCGTCAACTACGTACCACTTTCTGACTACGTTTTGTGCGTGAGCCATATAAGTCTTCATTTTCGTTTTCTCCTAAATTTTAGTTGGGTTTATAATCAAAATCGTTCGAGTGTTTTCACGACGAACACTATCGGGAGGGCTAATCCCGTGAACGCACTTCGCCTTATAAACGCCTAATTATATTAAATGATTTTGTTAGCACAAGTCAAGCGTTTTTTAGCGTTTTTACTAATTTTTTTGCTATTTTTCGTTAGTTTTATTTAAAATTTAACGCCGACCACTATATATTGTGGTCGACTGTTTGTTTACTACTATTCTGCAAAAAGTTTTACGATAGAAATTATTACGTCTACCATTTTATTCATATCGCTAACGATAAGGTATTCTATATTAGAGTGTGCATTATTTCCACCCGTTGCTAAGTTCGGACAAGGAAGTCCCATAAACGACAATCTCGCACCGTCAGTTCCTCCACGAACGGGGTCTTCTATGGGGTTTATACCGTTTAGCTCATAGGCTTTTCTTGCTATTTCTACTATGTACATATGGTCTTTTACAACTTCGTACATATTTTTCGTTTTGTCGATAAACTCGCACTCTACAATATTTTTGCCGTATTTTGCGTTGATTTTCTCTACACAACTTAAAACGAATTGTTTTCTTTTTTCGTAAGTATCTATAAAGAAATCTCTTATCATTATTTCAGCAAAAGCCGTACTCATAGAGCCTTCTACTTTATAAAAATGATAAAACCCTTCAAACCCTTCGGTTGTAGACGGTCTTTCACTTTCAGGGAAACACGCCATAAAATCGCCTAAAACGTTTATAGCGTTTATCATTATATTTTTAGCATATCCTGTGTGTGCAGGAACACCTGTTATGGTTATAATTGCGTTGCCACCGCAAAAGTTATGGTATTCTACTTCGCCTAAAACCCCGCCGTCTAAAGTATATCCAACGTCAGCACCAAATTCTTGTGCGTCAAATCCTTCTACGCCACGGCTAATTTCTTCGTCTGACGTAAACGCTATCATAACGTCGCCGTGCAAAACGTCTGGATTATTTACAAAATATTCAGCCATTGTCATTATTTCGGCAATACCTGCTTTATCGTCTTTACCAAGAATAGTTTTTCCGTCGGTAACGATTATTTCTTCGCCCGCACGACCTTCTAGTTCGGGGTTAGTGTTTAAGTTTATTTCTAAACCGTTGTCGTACTTTATACTTTCACCGTCGAAGATTACCTTTCTTACGTTGACTTTTCCTCCGTTTTCCACTTTGACGGTATCAACGTGTGCCAAAAACGCAACTTTCTTTTTGCCCGTAACGTTTGCGGGAATTTTTGCAGTAACGTAACCGTTTTCGTGATATACGGCGACGAGCCCCAAATCTTCAAGTTCTTTTTTTAATAGTTGAAGAAGTTTTACTTGCCCTTTAGAAGTGGGTTTTGTTTTAACTTCTTTATCAGAAGACGTATCAATTTCAACGTATCTTAAAAATCTTTCTAACGCACTCATTTTTTTCTCCAAATTTTAGGTTTTAGTATTCTACTTCGGTAAGGCACAGGCCTTTAGCGGGAAAGGTTTTACCAACAAGCGTTCTATCTCCCGTGTTTAGTGCTTTTTTTAAATCGTCTATGGTTTTTTCTTTTAGTCCAATTTGTATTAAAGTACCGACCATAATACGAACCATATTATACAAAAAGCCGTTGCCCTTTACGACTATTTTTACGTCTTCTTTAGTTTTCAAAATTTTAACGGAATACACCGTTCTAATAGTAGTGTTTACGCTACTTCCCGTCGAGCACATACACTTAAAATCGTGTTCGCCTTCTAGTACGAGAGCACCCTGTTTTACTAAGGAAAAATCTACCGATTTTGGTATTCTTGACGAGTATCTTTCTTTTAAAGGGTTAGGCGTTTCCGACACGTAAAGAGAATATGTATAAGTTTTAGTTTTTGCACTCTTACGTGCGTTAAAACTATCGTCTACCTGCCTACTAGATAACGCTTTTACGTCGTCTGGAAGATACACGTTTAAGGCTTTATAAAACTTTTCGGGTGGAATAGTACTATTGGTTTCAAAACTAACCACTTGCCCCAAAGCGTGAACGCCCGCATCAGTTCTACCACTAGCAACGGTGCTGATTTTTTCGCCCGTTAATTTTTCTAGTGCGTTTTCTAAAACTTCTTGAACGGTTAGGGCGTTGTCTTGGACTTGATAGCCCGCATAGTTAGTGCCGTCGTAAGATAAAGTTAGTTTTATTTTCATACGACAACTCCCAAAACACCGTTAAGCATAACCACGCCAACTATTAACCCTGCGGTAAAAATCACGCCGATTAAATCTCTATAGGAAAATTTCATTTTTTTGTATTTGGTACGGTTTTTGCTACCCGAATAACATCTAGCGTCCATAGCGTCGGCTAGTTCATCCGCACGGCGGAAAGAACTGATTAGTAAAGGTATTAAAACGGGAATAAGCGCTTTTGCTCGTTTAAATATATTGCCACTTTCAAAATCTGCACCCCTTGCTTTTTGTGCTTTAATAATTCTGTCCGTTTCGTCTAAAAGGGTGGGAATAAACCTTAAAGCAATACTCATAATGAGAGCAAATTCATGCACGGGAAATTTAATAAACTTTAAGGGATACAATAAGCTTTCTATACCGTCAGCAATTTCTACGGGAGACGTGGTAAGTGTTAATAAACTCGCCCCCAAAACGATAAGCGTTATTCTTAAAACTATAAAAATAGCGTTGTATAACCCTGCGTCGGTTATAAACCCGTTTTCCCATAAAGGAGTTCCTTGAGAATTAAAAAACAACTGTAAAACTGCCGATAATACTATAAAAAATATTATGGCTTTCATACTTTTTAGAACTTTTAAGAAAGGTATTTTAGCAACTGCCGTTGCAATAATTACAAATGCTAAGCACGCCGAAAATCCTAAAAAGTAAAAGGGTTTTACCAAAAATACCGCTACTATATAGGCTATAACTGCTAAAATCTTTACCCTTGCGTCCATTTTATGCACGAAAGAGTGCGACGGGTAGTATTGACCGAAAGATACTTCTCTCATTTTCTACCCCCAAACACACGTGCTATCGAATCGGTAAAAGATTCTACCGATAGCCCACTATCTATTTTTACACCGACTTTATTTAGGTCGTCGATTAAGTTTTGCGTTACGGGTTTAGATAAACCCACTTCTATTATATCGTTTCCACCGTAAACCTGTTCGGGCGAACCTTCTAGCACCACTTTGCCGTCCTTAAACACGGCAACTTTAGTGCAGTTTTCAGAAATAACGTTCATATCATGTGAAACGATTATAACCGTTTTAACAAAACTCTTATTAAGCGAGTGTAAAAGCGTTAAAAATTCTCGTTTGCCTTTGGGGTCTAACCCTGCAACGGGTTCGTCTAGAACTAAAACTTCGGGTTTAGTTACTATAACGCCTGCAATCGCCACTCTGCGTTTTTGTCCGCCCGATAATTCAAAGGGCGATTTATCTTTAATTTGGTCGTAGTCTAAACCTACTAACTCTAATGCTTGTTGCACGAGTTCAGTAGTATGCTCAGAAGAAGTTTCGGGCATAAAATTTTTAATACCGAACGCCACGTCGTCGAAAACAGTTTCGGCGAACAACTGATATTCGGGGTATTGGAAAACCATACCCACTTTTTTTCTTAAATTTTTAAAATTGCATTTTTTGTCGGTTAAATCAAATTCACCAACAACGATTTTACCACTTTCTTTTTGAACTTTTAGTAGTCCGTTAATATGCTGAATAAAGGTAGATTTACCCGACCCCGTTTTACCTATAATGCCGTAAAATTCGCCTTCTTCGACTAGTAAGTTTACGCCGTTTAGTGCATGAGAAGACACCGAAGAACCTTTGCCGTAGACGAATTTTAACTCTTCTGCTTTAATTTGCATAACGCCTCCGACAACTGTTTTTCAGTTAAAATCGTTTGGGGAATATCAACGCCTTTTTCTCGTAATTTTTCTGCTATATACGATGCTAAGGGAAGTTCTAAACCGTACGATTTTAACGTTTGTTTTTGCTTAAATATTTCTTCGGGCGTACCACTCATTGCCACTTCGCCGTCGTTAACCACGATAACTCTATCGGCATCTACGACTTCTTCCATATAATGCGTGATAGCGATGACGGTAACACCGTTTTCTTTGTTTAATTTTTTTACGACGTTTAATACTTCTCGTCTACCCTCGGGGTCTAGCATAGAAGTAGATTCGTCTAGCACTAAAATTTGTGGTTTTAAAGCTAATACGCCGGCGATTGCTATTCTTTGTTTTTGACCACCAGAAAGACGTTCCGGAGAAGCCTTTCTAAAACTTTCCATACCCACTGCTTTTAAAGCAAAATCTATGCGGTTTCCGATTTCTTCACGAGATAAACCTAAATTTTCAGGGCCGAACGCAACGTCGTCTACAACAATAGACGCCACTAGTTGGTTGTCAGGGTTTTGAAATACTACGCCTACGTTTTCTCTAATCTTAAACTGATTGTCTTTTATAGAAGTATCAAGCCCGTCTATATAAACCTTGCCAAAGTCGGGAACGATAAGTGCGTTAAATAATCGTGCAAGCGTTGACTTGCCACTACCGTTATGACCGATGATGGCAATATATTCTCCACGCTTAACTTCAAGGCTTACGTCTTTTAAGACTTCAGTTTTTTTATCGTAAGAAAAACTTACGTTTTCGGCTTTTAATATGGGCATAATAACTCCTAACTTATTTCAATTGTTAATTGTACCATAGTTTACCATTTTTTACAACTGTATATTGACAAATTGCCTAGTGATTTTGTAGTAAAATATATAAAATTAGACCAAAAAAATTTTATTTGCCGTTGACTTTACCTTTTATATAATGTATAATATATAAGCTAAATTATATATTATTAATTTCACGGAGGACTTTAGTTATATGAAAAAACTGACTATCGACGGCAATACCGCCGCCAGCCACGTTGCGTACGCCTTCTCGGAAGTTGCGGCTATCTACCCGATAACTCCTTCTTCTCCCATGGCAGAAGTAGCGGACGAATGGTCTACCGCTGGTAGAACCAATATGTGGGGACAAAGAATTAGAGTTGCTGAAATGCAATCTGAAGGTGGTGCTGCAGGTGCAGTACACGGCTCACTTTGTGCAGGCGCATTAACAACCACCTATACTGCATCACAAGGTTTACTTTTAATGATTCCTAACATGTACAAAATTGCCGGCGAACTTATGCCTATGGTAATGCACGTATCAGCACGTGCACTTGCTGCGCACTCGCTTAACATTTTCGGTGACCATGCTGACGTTATGGCTTGTCGTCAAACAGGTTTTGCAATGCTTTGCGACGGTTCGGTACAAGAAGTTATGGACCTTGCATTAGTTGCACACCTTGCAACCTTAAGGTCAAAAGTGCCTTTCCTCAACTTCTTCGACGGTTTCAGAACCAGCCACGAAGTTGCTAAAATTGACGTTTGGGACGAAGCAGATGATTACGCTGAAATTCGTGCTATTTGCGAAGAAGTTGGTATCGAAGCTGATATCAAAGACTTTAAATCTAGAGCATTAAACCCCGAACATCCTATTCAAAAAGGTACTGCACAAAACGGCGATACCTACTTCCAAAACAGAGAAACTGCTAACAGTTACTATCAAGCAACTCCCGCTATCGTTCAACAAATGATGGACGTAGTTTCTTCTCGCTGTGGTAGAAGTTATCACCTTTTCGATTACGTTGGTGCACCCGATGCTGAAAACGTTATCGTTGCTATGGGTTCTGGTTGCGAGACCATCGAAGAAACCATCAACAAACTCAATTCTATGGGTAAAAAATACGGTCTTGTTAAAGTTAGACTTTATAGACCTTTCTACACTCAAGCATTCGTAGAAGCACTTCCCAAAACTGTTAAAAACATCGCAGTTTTAGATAGAACTAAAGAACCTGGTTCTCTTGGCGAACCTTTATATCTTGACGTTTGCTCGGCACTTTTCGAAACCGGCAAAAACGATATTAAGGTTATCGGCGGTAGATATGGTTTAGGTTCTAAAGAATTTACACCTTCTATGGTACTTGCAGTTTACAAAAACCTTGAAAGTGCTACTCCTAAGAACCACTTCACTATCGGTATTTACGAAGACGTTACCAACAGTTCGTTAGACTTCTCTGAAAAGTTCGACGCAGCTCCTGCTGGTTCTACTTCTTGTAAGTTCTACGGTTTAGGTTCTGACGGTACTGTTGGTGCTAACAAGAACTCTATTAAAATTATCGGCGACCATACCGACAAACACGCACAAGCGTACTTCTTCTACGATTCTAAGAAATCTGGTGGTATCACCGTATCTCACTTAAGATTTGGCGATTCTCCCATCCAAAGTGAATACTTAATCGACTCTGCCGATTTCGTACAATGTTCTAACCCCTCTTATATCACTCGTTACGATATGACTAGCGATATAAAAGAAGGCGGTACTTTCCTTATCAACACTTCTGCAACCACCGTTGCTGAATTAGAAGAATTCTTACCTGCTAGCGTTAAGCAAGACATCGCTAACAAAAACATCAATCTTTACGTTATCGACGCTATTAAGATTGCTGCAGGTCTTGGTCTAAAAGGAAGAACAAACACTATTTTACAATCTGCTTTCTTCCGTGTAAATCCTCAAATTATGCCCTATGAAAAGGCTGTTGAATACATGAAATACATGGCTAAGAAGTCTTTCGGTAGAAAAGGCGACGCTGTCGTTCAAATGAACTACGACGCTATTGATTCTGCTAGTGGCGACAACCTAGTTAAAATCGATGTTCCCGCTTCTTGGAAGACGGCAACCACCGGTGCTAAGATGGTAGAAGGCCACTCTGATAAATACTATCAAGAAATTATTAAGCCTATCCTTTACCTTAAGGGCGACAACTTAAAATCTTCTCAATTTAACGCAGACGGTTCTGTTCCCACCGGCACGACTAAGTTCGAAAAACGTGGCGTAGCAGTAAACGTTCCTGAAATATTAATCGACAAATGTATCCAATGCGGTAACTGTTCGTTCGTATGTCCTCACGCAACACTCAGACCCGCACTTGTTAAAGACGGCGACGCTATGCCCGAAACTTTCAAAGGCAAACCCGCTATCGGTCTTCCCGGATACACCTACAAAATGCAAGTATCTCCGCTTGACTGTATGGGTTGTGGCGTTTGTGCTACGGTTTGTCCCGTTAAGGACGGCGGTGCTATTAGGATGATTCCTTTAGCAGAATCTCTTGAAAAAGGCGAAGACAAGAACTGGGAATTCGCTATCGAACTTCCTAAGGTTGACACCTCTAAGTTCAAGAAAGAAACCGTTAAGGGTTGCCAATTCTGTGAACCCTTGTTCGAGTTCTCTGGCGCTTGTGCTGGTTGTGGCGAAACTCCTTACGTTAAAGTTATCACCCAATTATTCGGTGAAGATATGGTAATCGCTAACGCTACTGGTTGTTCTTCAATCTACGGTGGTTCTTCACCCACATGTCCTTACACCACTAACAAAGAAGGTAAAGGACCTGCTTGGGCTAACTCGCTCTTTGAAGACAACGCTGAATTCGGTTACGGTATGAACCTTGCTTACACCGCTAGACGTGAAACCTTAAAAGAAAAAGTTGTAGCATTTGCAAACGCTGACGCTTCTGCTAAAGAAGCGTGCGATGCTTGGATTAACGCATTTAACGATAGAGAAGCATCTAAGGTAGCTTCTAAAGCGTTACTTGAAATCGTAGAAAAATCTGACCTAATGGAAGCTAAGGCAATTTTAGAAGACAAAGACTGCTTGTCGAAAAAATCTGTATGGATTTTCGGTGGCGACGGTTGGGCTTACGATATCGGTTACGGCGGACTTGACCACGTTCTAGCATCTGGTGAAGACGTTAACGTATTAGTTCTTGATACCGAAGTTTACTCTAACACCGGTGGTCAAGCTTCTAAGGCTACCTACATCGGTGCAGTTGCTAAATTCGCTGCTGCTGGTAAGAGAGTTAAGAAGAAAGACCTTGGTATGATTGCTAAGTCTTACGGTTACGTATACGTTGCTCAATGCGCTATGGGTTCTAACCCTGCACAACTATTAAAAGCACTTACCGAAGCTGAAAAATACAACGGACCTTCGCTTATTATTTGCTATGCTCCTTGTATTAACCACGGTATCAACATGACCAAATCTCAATTAGAAGAAAAGGCTGCTGTTGATTGCGGTTACTGGCAATTATATAGATATAACCCCGAAACCGAAGAATTTACTTTAGATAGTAAAGACCCGACGGGCGATTATCAAGCATTCTTAGCAGGCGAAACCAGATACGCTTCACTCGTTAAGACTCAAGGACAAGAAGTTGCTTCTAAACTATTCGAACAAACCGAAGCATCGGCTAAACAAAGACTTGCAACTTACAAAAAACTTGCTGGTAAAGAATAAGATAATTCTTTAAAACTTAAAACGGCGAACTCGTAATGAGTTCGCCGTTTATGTTTATTGTGCTTTATTAAACTAAAAATTTTATGGTTCATATAAGTCAAACGCATCAGTTACAGTAGGATTCGGCTTGTCTTTCACTGCAAAAAAGTTTTGTTCAAAACTCCAAGAATATGCGCCTCCTCCTAATCCCTTTTTTGAACCACTAATTTCTACAAATTGACCGTCCTTTTTTTGAGCAAATACGTTTACTGCACTATAGTAAATTTTATCAGGTCTTTCAGTAAACTGCATAGTTTTGTCATTTTCATCGGTTTCCATAATAAGATAATATACGTCGTCTATAATAATACCAACGTCATACTTTTCGGGAATTTTTACGCCACCCAGAGTTGAACCGTCAGTCCTATAGGTAACCATAAAATACATAGGTTTTTCGTCTGGCGAATAAAGTATTTGTGTATCGCAACTCAAATAACTACTCTCATTATAAGATATCTCTATGAGTTTTTCATTTGCAATTAAATTTATTCTCTCAACGTGTTCTTGCTCTGTGTAATTAGAATTGTATTCAGGTATAAAAAATCTATAATATGCGTCCTCTCCACTTCTTTTGTGAATATTTAATTCGTTAGGATTATAAATGTAAAGCAATGTAATAATATTTTCTCTAATGCCATAACCTTTAGCTAAGATAGTCCTATCTGAGCATTCATACATATAATCCGACCAACTATCACTAATTTCACTGCCATCTAAAGTACATAACTTATCTTCTTTTTTATATACTATCTCGAAATAACTGCTATTGTTGTCACCCTTTTCAACTGATAACACAATAAAACCAGCATTCAACATTATATAAAGTTTTTCATCTTTCAACGTACTATTTTTTACCACTGAAGAACGTTCTTCCCACTTGATTTCATAGTACTCATCGTTTTCTATTATACCAGTAACTAAAGATTCACTATCATATTCTATTTGAAAAAATTGTGGTTTTTCGCTTACAATGTTATAAAAAATCTTTATATAATAACTA
>JAFVOW010000057.1 GCA_017505625.1 Clostridia bacterium
ATACTTCTTCATGTATGCCTCATCCAGGTTTCTGAGCTGGAAGTATACCTGTCTGAGTGTAGGAGAAAAATCTCCGTCGACGTTTTTAACGATACCGGATACGGTTTCGTCAAGTGTTCTAATTTTTACTTCTTTTCCTAATAAGTTGTTAAGACTATCACCAAACATATTTTCTTTCCTTATAACGTTTAGATAAAACATTGCGTTTCTTTTACGTTTTCTTATAGAGTTGTCTATCTCATCGGGGAAAAGCATATCGAATATCGATTCAACGACTATAAAAAGCCAAAGCCCCGTTCCTTCCGACAAAACGCCAATATACTCTAGGTAAAAAAACACAATCAAACAAGCAATACCGAAAACCACCGAAGCAATTTTCACTTTCTTGTCAGCAGTTATAAACATAGCGAATATATCTTATTTCTTTTCGTTTAAGCACTCGATACCAGGGAGTTTCTTTCCTTCGAAGAGTTCTAGTGAAGCACCGCCACCGGTAGAAATGTGAGTCATTTTATCAGCATAACCGAGCTGTGCTACAGCCGCTGCAGAGTCACCACCACCGATAATGGTAGTTGCGTCGGTTTCTGCAAGAGATTTTGCTACAGCGTTAGTACCTTTTGCTAAAATGGGGTTTTCAAACACGCCCATAGGTCCGTTCCAAATAACCGTTTTAGCGTTCTTTACTGCGTTAGCGTAAAGTTCAGCAGTCTTAGGACCGATATCTAAGCCCATTTCGGTTGCAGGAATATTTTCTATATCATATACTTTAACGTCAATTTTTGCATCGATGGGATTCGGGAAGTCTTTGGTTACGGTTACGTCTACGGGAAGAAGTAAAGTTTTACCTAATTCTTCGGCCTTAGCCATCATATTTTTGCAGTATTCGATTTGTTCGTCGTCAACGAGTGAAGTACCTACTTCATAACCTTTTGCTTTTAAGAAGGTATAAGCCATACCGCCACCGATGATGAGAGTATCGCATTTAACTAAAAGGTTTTCAATAACTTTAAGTTTATCAGCAACTTTAGCACCACCAAGAATTGCAACGAAAGGACGTACGGGGTTTTCTAAAGCGTCAGCCATAACTGAAAGTTCTTTTTCAATTAAGAAGCCACAAACTGCAGTATCAACAAAACCATATTCGGCAATAGCAGCGGTAGTTGCGTGTGAACGGTGTGCAGTACCGAAAGCGTCGTTTACGTAGATATCGCAATAACTTGCGAGTTTTTTGCATAGTGCTTCGTCTCTTTTTTCTTCGCCTTTTTCAAAACGGGTGTTTTCAAGAAGAACAACGTCGCCGTCGTTTAGCGATGCAACCGCTTTATCAGCAGACGGGCCTACTACGTCTTCAGCAAAAGTTACTTTTTTACCTAGTTTTTCTGAAAGTTTTTCAGCAACAGGTCTTAAGGTAAACTTTTCTTTATCTTTTAACGCTTTTTTAAGATATTCAGCAGTTGCTTGTTCTCTTTCGTTTTCGGGAAGTGCTTCTACGGCTTTCTTTTCCTTTTTGGTCAAAGAGAAACCTTCGGTGAAAATGTTATGGGGTTTGCCCATGTGTGAACAAAGAATAACCTTTGCACCGTTGTCTACCAAATACTTGATAGTGGGAAGTGCACCGTTAATACGATTTTCATCAGTAATAACGCCGTCTTTCATAGGAACGTTAAAGTCTACTCTTACTAAACATCTTTTGCCTTTAACGTCAACGTCTTTAATTGATAACTTATTCATAAAAACCTCCGCATTTTTGATACAATTTTTTACTTTGGTATTTATTATATAAATAAATCCGCCGTTTGTCAATCGTTTAACGGCGGACTTACGTCTATAAAACACTATATTTTTTTGTTAATTGGTGTATTTTATTATACGCTATATTTTTTAATACTGAACGCAACGTTAGTAATGTGGTCGGCAACACGTTCTAGGTTAGAAATGGTTTGTAGATATACAGAACCGATTTGTGCCGTACATAAACCTTTTTTAAGTCTATCAACGTGTTTAACTTCAAGGGCAGCACACATTTCGTCGATTGAACTTTCAATCTTGTCAACTTCTTCAAGAAGCGAAACGTTTCTTTCATCGAACGACCTAATTGAAACGTCAAATAAGTCGTTTATGGTCTTTGTAAACACTTTTAGTTCTTCAATTGCTTCGTCAGAAAGTTTCAAGTCTTCATTTTTAAGTTTTGCGGTGTATTCAACAACGTTTTCAGCGTAGTCACCCACCCTTTCGATATCAGATACTACGTGATAATAAGTACCAACTTTTTGGTCTTCATTTTCCGACAAGTCAAGACCGATAAGTTTTGTTAAATACGAAGTAATCTTTTTATTTAAAGCGTTTAGCGTACGTTCGTTATTTTCGAACTTTTCAGTATTAATTTCTTTACCTTCGTAAAGCATATGCATACAAAGATTTAAGTTTTCCTTTGCTATGGTTGCCATCTTAATAATTTCGAACTTGGTGTTACTAACTGCAACTGCAGGAGTTTCAAATAGACGTTCGTCGATAAAGGTAAAGTCTGAATCGTCTTTTTCTTTTTGTTTTTTACTGTCTTCTGGGATAAGTATACAAACGAGTTTAACAAACCACTGAATAAAAGGAAACATTAAAATAGTAGTCGCTAAATTAAATAATGTGTGGAAAATTGCAATTTGTTGACCTACGTCATCAGACATAGAAGCAAATAAGTTAGTAACCTGATTTCCCCAAATCCAAAGCGGTGCGATAAAAATTAAACAGCCTACGGTGTTAAACAATAAGTGGATAATAGCAGTTCTTCTAGCGTTTACGTGAGTGCCGATAGACGACATAACCGAAGTCAAACACGTACCGATATTAGAACCTAATGCTAAGAATAAAGCGTTTTTAAACGATAAAACGTCGATACTTGCAAGTACTACCATTAAACTAGTAATGGTTGACGAACTATGTACTAACGCCGTTAAAACTATACCTATTAAAACTAGTAATAACGGGAAATGGTCGCCACGGAAAACCTTTTCTACGAAAGGATGAGGAACGCCACTTTCTACGAACATTATGAGTTTTGCGTAAGTTGAAATAACTTCTAGTCCTACGAAAACCATACCTAAACCACCTAAAATATTACCAATGGTGGCAATTCTTTCGTTTTTCACTAACATTGCTACGAGCACACCGCCACAACCTATCATCGATGCGATTGCACCTATATCAACGCCACCGCCAACGCCCGATAACGATACGATGTGAGCAGTAATCGTAGTACCGATATTCGCACCCATTATAACGTTTGCTGCCTGTGCTAGAGTCATAAGCCCTACGTTAACGAAACCAACGAGCATAACCGTCGTTGCAGTTGAACTTTGTATTATAGAAGTAACTGCTACACCTACGCCTACGCCTGCAAATCTATTAGTGGTGATTTTACCTAGCATTACTTTCATCTTACCGCCGGCGAACTTTTCTAAGCCACCGCCCATAAGTTTCATACCAAGCATCATTGCGGCAACACCACCGAACATGAAAAACAAATTCCAAACTAATTGCATTTTTACCGTTTCCCCTTAGTAAAATCTTATTAATTTTAGTTACGTTTATATTTTACAATATCACGTGTTTTTTTGTCAAATAATTTTTATAGCCTAATAATTTTATCTTTCGGGAATAAAACCTTCGGTATTAAAGCCAGGGTAATTTAGTTGTCTTAATCCTTCGTAAACACCAACGCATACTGAATTTGAAAGATTTAGCGACCTTAAATCGCCCATCATGGGTATTCTAACACACTCGTCGTAGTGTTTTTTTAGTAAATCTTCTGGAAGTCCTTTACTTTCTTTTCCAAAAACCAAAAAGTCGCCGTCTTTAAATTTTGCTTCACTATGTATTATCTTGGACTTAGTTGAAAAGAAATGAAAGTTAAAACCGTTATAGAACTTGTCCATAACTTCTTCTATACTATCGCAATAACTAATATCTAAATATTTCCAATAATCGAGACCTGCCCTTTTTAAGTGCTTGTCCGTAACTTCAAACCCTAGCGGTCTAACGAAAATAAGTTTGCATCCCGTTACTGCACAAGTTCTACTGATATTGCCAGCGTTTTGTGGAATTTCGGGTTCAACAAGTACTATGGTAAACGCCATAATTTTCTCCTTTTACCGTTTTTGCGACACACCACGACGGCGAACGCTAATAAGTCGGTAATCTTTTTGTATTTTTAGTTTGTATTTAATAATTTCTTGGCTTCCTGAAATTTTAATTTTTCCGTCTTCACCGGAAAGAGCACAGTAATTTGAAGACACAATCATCATGGGATGACCATTGCAGTAAGCCGAAGCCCTTAACATAATTTCCGGCATAAAATCTTCTATTTTTTTCATAACGCAAACTATGAAATCGGCATCGCACAACGCCATAGTTTTCGCAGTGTCGGTAACCATTAAATCTTCGCCGACAATTACGCCTATTTTACCTACGCTAGTTTCGTACACTCTAAACGCCCCACCGGGCACGAATTCACTATCGTCAAAAGAGTGCGCCATATCCGAAACACCCAAAATCTTACCTTTATCGGCTATGATTGCCGAGTGTCTAAACACACCGTACGTATCGGTATCACAACCACATATCACTACACTAGAAGTTTGCTTAGAAAACTTTGCTATATCTGAAAAATATTCGGTATCTCCTGCAAGTTCTTTTTTGTAACTAATTAGCCCTAGTCCGTTAAACCCAAACATTATTAGTTCTTGCCCGTTAAGGTCGGCAAGTTTTTCTTGCCAGATAAGGTTGACAGTTCCGTTAGTTACAAAACACAAATTCATAGCACGCTCCCCTTTTTATACGCTATTTCATTGTATTTTGCAGTTTAAGTTTTTGTTAAAAGTTTTTGTCTAATAATTCTAGAATTGTCTCGGTATCTTCGGCGTTAAGTAATTTCATTTTTAGTTCTTTTACACCCTCAATACCCTTAAAATAATAAGGAATAAACTTTCTAAACTCTATGGAAGCACGCTTGTCGCTCATAATTTTACGGCGAAGTTTTACGTGGTTTAGCATAAATTCTTTTAAGGTACAAGGTTTTTCTTTGCCTAAAAGTTCGCATATTAAAAAGGGATTTGCTATTGCACCACGTGCTAGCATTATTCCGTCAGCGCCAGTTTTATCTATCATATCGGTTGCGTCTTTTGTAGTGAAAATCCCACCGTTAGCAATTACTGGAATACTAACCGATTTTTTGGCTTTTTCTATTGCATTAAAATCTGGCTCGCCAGAATAGTAAGCTTCACGAACTCTACCGTGAATAGTTATTAAACTTGCCCCGCTTTGCTCTGCCATTTTAGCGTATTCACTTGCTATATCGTCGCCTTGTTTTAAGCCCGTACGAATTTTTACCGTAATTATCTTACCACTTTTAACGCATTCTTTTACAATGCTTTCGGCAAGCAAAACGTCTTTAAGTAAAGCACTGCCTTCACCATTTTTATAAATTTTCGGCACGGGACAGCCCATATTTATATCTACTACCGAAAAAGGCAATAGCTCTTCACTTTCGCACGCTTTGCGCATATAATACGGCTCGCTACCAAAAATTTGCACTGCCGTTTTATCGTAGTCGTTTCCACTGTACAAAAGTCCACTATTGCCTTTGTTTTTGTATACTATTCCTTTAGCCGACACTAGTTCGGTAAAAGTTAGACCTATTCCTAACTTGATTAAAAGATTGCGGAAAGCATAATCAGTATACCCCGCAATCGGTGCTAGAAATACGTTATTATCAGTTTTTAGACCTTGATAGTCGATACCCTTTATTTTCATCTTTTACCTTTACCGTTGTTAGTAATAATAAGTTTACCAAACAAGCAGAAAAATAGCAAGCGATTAAACCTATCGCACCACCGTAAATATTAAAGTCAGGGTTTTTCATTAGGTAAATTCCCACTATGGTTTTGACTATTAAACCGAAAACCATACTTAAAATTGCATAGTAAGGTTTTCCTTTACCAATTAAAATACCGTTAGTCGTTTGAAGCATTGACAAGAAAAATATTATAGGCGAGCTAAGTTTTAATAAACTTACGGCTAAAATAGTTTCGGTATCGGTTAAAGAACTAAACAATATTTTTATAATAAATTTTGCCGTCAAGAATATGCCTATAGTAGCAACTGCTGATACGATAAAAGTTAAAACTAAAGTTTTTACGGCATTTTTATCAGATTGTTTTTTAGTCTTTGCGCCCGAAACGGCGGGAATTGCGACGGAAGATATTCCGTAACACACAGAGACGGGCAAATGTATTACGGTAAGCACTATACCGAATAGTATGCCGTATAACTTAGTAGCGTCTACCCTATATCTACCTATGACGTTGACTGTTATAAAACTGTCTATAACGTGAGAAAAAGGTAAAATTATACCGATTAAGGTTATAGGCAGTGTGGTTAAGAGTATTTTTTTTGCAATCACCTTAAACTCAGATTTTTCGGTTTTTACAAAGAGTGGTGAATTTTTTCTAGAACCCCTGTACGCCAAAAACAAATAAAGTAAGGCTATAATTTCGGATAGAGTTATTCCTAGCGTTGCCCCCGCCACCGAAAGTTTTAGGTTTGGTAAAAAAATATAGGCAAAAAGCAACCCCGTGAATAGTTTTACGGCTTGTTCTATTATCTGCGATATTGCCGTGGGGTTCATATTCATATAGCCTTGAAAGTAACCCCTAAAACAAGAAATTAAACTTACCAATAATACTGCCGGCGATAAAAAGAGATAACTTATAGTTGCATCCGTGTTACCTTGACCTTTAGCGATAAGGTTACCGAAAATCGCCATAATCAACGAACCTATTACGCCTACGACGAGTAAACATTTTAACGAAACAGTTAATACTTTTACCGAACGTGTTTTTTCGTCGTCCGATGAAATTAGTTTAGAAAGTGCACTAGGTATTCCTGCACCCGAGAAATCTAAAAGCAAGGTATATACGGGAAAAACTAATTGATATAACCCTAAACCTACGGGCGTTAATACTCTTGTTAAAGGTATTCTGTAAACTGCACCTAGAAATTTCGAAGCAAATGCTCCCACTCCTAAAATGACAGCCGATTTAACTATTTTCTTCTTTTTTGATTGCATATGTAACTTTAGTCGTGTATAAAACACGGCTAAAACTTAAACGTCAAACTGTTCTGATAAAAAACTTGCACCAAAATCAACAAGCCTAAAATCACACTCGGTAAATACGACGTTTTCATCGTTGTCGAACAAAATTATCGCTCCGTAAACGTCTCCCTGTTTAGTTATCGGCACTACGATTTGGTTATAGATTTCTATTACCCCGTCTTTAAGTATTGAAACGGGTGGTGTTTGACCTTTTCTAGTGTTTAACGGTTTGCCGTTTCTTAAAAGTTCTACAAGCTGTTTTGAAATTTGTTCGCCAACGAAATTTTTGTAGTTTTTACATGCACTTATAATTAAATCGGTGTCGGTTATTATACACGATTTTTTCGTGCTTTTTGCAATAATTTCCGCCGTCAAATTTGCAAAAGATTTAACGCTTGATACGGGCGAATATTTTTTGATTTTTAGTTCGGAGTTCTCGACGTAAATTTCCACCGTATCGCCTTTTTCTATCATTAAGGTTTTACGCATTTCTTTAGGAATTACCACACGTCCTAAGTCGTCTATACGTCTAACCATACCACATTTAGTCATAAAAAAATCTCTCCTAATATTACAGTAACCGTATTATCTGTAAATCGGAGAGATTTATTCTTTTTATATTAACTTACCCACGCACTGGGCATAGTTCTATTTTTCCTAAACCACTCAAGGTCTTTTAACACGGCGTTTGTTACCGAACAGTTTACCGTTACGTCGTTTTCAGCCGAAACAACTACTATATTACCGTTAAGTCCTACGTATTCAGCGCCATTCGTTAGAGTTGGGTCGCATGTACTTACAACGTAAACTTTATCGGTGTAAATGCTAATATTATTTATTGTTTCTTGATGAGGGAAACCATATCCGTCGCCGTATTCGGGTTCAGCAGCACAACAAGTAATTACTACCTTTTTAGGTTTAATTGCTTTTAAGAAATCAGTGGTGCTAGACGTTTTAGAACCGTGGTGTCCGCTTTTATACAACTCTACTTGAGTTAATTGTCCCGAGTTCTTTAGATGCTCTTCACCTGCTCTTTCTAGGTCGCCGGTAAACAAGAAATTCCTATCGCCGTGAGTAAACATTACGCATACTGAATAATCGTTTTCCTTAGAAGCGTCGTGGTCGTAAAAATAGTTGTATAAGATATTCATGTAAACGCTATCAGCTAATTGATAACTCCTTAAAGCGCCTTCTTTACTTTGATTATAACACTCTAATGCCGTAAAATGCTTTGCACCCTCTTGAACTTCTTTATCACGTTTTTCTACGTATCTATTATAGGTTGCAGTGTCTTTCTCGGTTCTAGGAAAATCTATAATAGTACCACAATCGTAAAAATCGAAAATACTAGTGTTTGCTTTTGTAGTACCAGCAAATCCAGCTATATGGTCAGAATCGGCGTGAGTGGCTATAACGTATTCAAGTTTACCGTCAGTACAATATTGATTAACGTAGTTTTTAATTTCGTCTACACTGTTAGTTTCACTGCCTGCATCAATTAGAATATCGTTATCGCCTGCTTTTATGTAAACGCTATCGCCCGAGTGGTCGTTACCAAGCATCATAAAATGAAAAGACAGTTCGCCCTCTACGGGTAGTTGATTTTTCTTTTTATAAACGTTTTGGTAGTAATAATAAGCGCCGTACAGAATCGCCACTATTAATATGAAAAGTATAACCTTACCTAACGTCAGTTTTTTCTTTTTATATCTTCTTTTTGCCATAATTTATCCTATAAAAGAGTTTTCCTTAAAAATTCTTCGGGTTTATCAGACAAGTATTTTAATGGAATATCAAATACTGTAAACGCACCGCTTTTGCCTTCCTTAGAAAGTTTACTAACTGCCCTACCGTAAGCAACCAAAACACTAGCAGTAAATTCAGGGTTAGAATCTAAATTCAGAGATAGTTCTAATAAGTCTTTGTTTTCGCTTGACGTACTGCCCGAACGAAGAACAAACCCACCGTGGTTTAATTTTTGTTGCATTTTCACCACTTCTTCGTTTGAAACGAAATTTACGATTGTCGTATAGTCTGCAAAATAGTTAGGCATGGTTTTTATTTGTTGTTCTATTAAAGTTTTGTCAGCCCCTTCTTCAACTGCAACAAAGCACTCTCTTAGGTGTTTATCGCCCGTAGTTAAATTTGGTCTAACACCACTTCTAACTTTATCTAATGCGTCTTGAATAGGTACGGTGTACTGAATAGCGTTTTTAACGCCTGCAATTTTTCTTATAGCGTTACTGTGTCCTTGAGAAACGCCTTTACCCCAAAAAGTATAGTCGTCGCCGTCGGGTAAAATTGCACCGAACAACATTCTAGCAATAGAAAATACGCCAGGGTCCCAACCTATGCTTATAGCAGATACCGTGCCGTTTTCTTTTGCAATTTTATCTAACTTTTCAAAATATTCGGGAATTTTAGCGTGTGTATCGAAAGAGTCTACGGTATTAAAATCTTTTAGATAAATCGCCGTTGTTTCGGGTAAATCAGTTGCACTACCACCACATAAAAACAATACGTCGATTTGCCCTTTCATATCTTTTAATGAGTCTACGCCATAAACGTTAACCTCTTTTAGTCCTAAACTACTAGGCTCACGTTTAGTGAAAACGCCAACCAAATTCATATCGCTCGCTTTTGATAAAGCCTTAAGAACACCTTTACCTAAGTTTCCGTACCCTACTATACCAACGTTTATCATAATAGACTCCACTTAAATTATTTATATATATATATTTTACAATAAATAAGTTAGTTTTTAAAGTGTTTTTTTAAAAGTTTTCTTTATACCCCGTAAAAGTATTTTTTATTGCGTTTTATGTAATTCGACTTTCTTCGCCTTTAACGGTTATATTTTTTAGACTCTTAGTTTTTATAATGTATATAAATATTTATTTTATGGTGAATTTATGCTAAACAGAAAATCTAACTACACATATCTTTCCGTGCTAAAATATCTTATTTTTTCTTTGGCGTGTCTTGTATTTAACAATATAACGCCTACAGTTATGCCGTATTCTTTTTCCTTGCTCGTTTGCTCGGTATCTAACGGGCTTAACTCGGTTTTATGTTCAGTAATATATTTAGCGTGTTTTTTAGTTCAAGGAAAAGTAGAATTTTTACTATCAGGTGCTGTTTGTGCTTTGCTTGTTTGCATAGTTTATTTAATTCATTTTAAACTTAGCGTTAAAAACAAATACCTTTCAATTTTAGTAAGCGCCGTTGGTATGGTAGTTTTTGTTTTAATAGGTAATAACTATAACAAAATACCCATCGAAGACCTATTAACCTGTGCTTTAATTACCGTTACGTTAACCTTTATTGCACAAATTTTTATTACTACCGTTAATAAAAAAGGGTTAAAATACAAACTCAGTTATGACAAATTTTTTTCAATTGCAATTTTATCCGTCATTTTTGGTCTTGGCGTTTCAAACGTATTCACGCCGTATATTTGGAAAGGCATAACAGTTTTTGCTATTTTAATGTGTTCTTTTACATATAAAAAGGGGTTTACGGTAGTTGCTTCAGCTGTTTTAGGTTTAAGTCTTTCGGTTTACTACGTAAACGTTAGTTACACGTCGATATTTTTAGTTTTAGGTTTAGTAGCTGTTAGTATTACCCCGTTCTCTCGCTATCTTTCGGGAATAGGTTTAATTATAGCCGATTTTACTCTAGAACTCGTGTTCGGTATTTACGGCGGGTTTACGCTTACCGATTTTATATCTACGCTAGCAGGGGTTTTATGTTTCTTTTTCGTGCCGACCTTCTTTTTAAAAACCTTAAAAGAAAAACTTTACACTTTCCGTGAAAAACAGTTATCACGTGTATCAATCAACCGTAATAGACTAATGCTTTCTAATAAACTATATTCACTAAGCGGTGTTTTTACTGAAATGAACGATGCCTTTTTAAGTTTTAAAAAACGTTCTCTAGACCCCGAAAAAGCCAAAGAACAAATTCAAAAACAAGTACGAACAACGTCGTGTAAAGACTGTGTAAACTACAGTAAATGTAAGGCTGTAAAAAATGAAAATTTTGAAGGGTTAACTAGGCTAGTTGAACTAGGTTTTGCTAAAGGAAAACTATCTTTAATAGATATGCCGAGTGATTTAAGCGAAGCGTGTGTTCATCCTAACAATCTATTATACGGACTTAATAAACTATTAAGCGATTACCGTAGTTACATACTAGAAAACCAAAACGTAGACGTGGGAAGAACTTTAGTTGCCCGTCAAGCACAAGGTGTTTCGGAGATTTTAAGAGATTTGGCGTTGGAGTCTGGTCAAACGTTAAAATACCAAAGTCGACTAGAACGAGTTCTATCTGACAGTTTATATAAAAACGGGTTTAACGTAAGCGAAATGCTTATTTACGGCGAAGAAGAACACACCACAGTTAGCGTTATTTTAACAATGAAACAATTTAACGAAGAAAAACTTACAAGGGTTATTAGCAAAACGCTGTCTTGTGATTTTCAGTTAGCAGATAAATCAACCATTAGCCCCGATAAATGTTATTTATCATTTAAGAAATCTTGTGAATACGATGCAGTTTTCGGTGTAGCTCAAGCAAAAAAAGACGGCTCTAACGTTAGTGGCGATACACACTCGGTAACAAGGCTTTACGGCGACAAATTTTTGGTGGCATTATCTGACGGTATGGGTAGTGGCGAAGACGCTAATAAACTATCTAGCATTTCCCTTTCCTTAATTGAAAGTTTTTATAAAGCAGGTATGAACACAAACTTAATTTTAGACACGGTAAATAAATTACTAGCAATAAATACCGAAGACGATTTCACGGCAATAGACGTGTCGGTAATAGACCTAAAAAAATGCACGGCAGACTTTATTAAATACGGTTCTCCGTACGGGTTTATCGTAGGAAATAACGGTATACGAATCGTTGAAAGCAATTCTTTGCCTTTAGGCATTTTAGAAGAACTTAAACCGTCAGTTTGCACTACGAATTTGGACAACGGCGATATAATACTATTAATAAGCGACGGAATAGCCGATGCTTTTAGTTCAATTAACGATTTAATAGAATACTTGCGTTCGCTTACCGCCCTTAACCCACAAACGCTAGCAAACGACGTACTTAAAAAAGCACTCGAACACGCCAAAGGCGTAAAAAACGACGATATGACAGCACTTGCAGTTAGAATATTTAAAAACCCCAAGAAAAACGTTTCATAAAACAAAAAAGCGACGATGTTTCGTCGCTTTTAATCTTTTCTACCTATCAAATAATCTATAGTTTCATCAAAATAATCGGCAATTTTCCATAGATTTGAGATTGACACTTCCCTTTGACAAAGTAAATATCTCGAAATGGTTTGTTGTGGTATACCTACCCTACTAGAAAACTCAGATATACTCATTTCCCCTATTAAAGTTTTTAAATTGTTAGAAAAATTTTTTTTAATATCAAATTCCATATTATTATATTACACCAAACGGTGTATTTTATTTGCATTTACACCAATCGGTGTATTTTATTTGCATTTACACCAATCGGTGTGATATAATATAAATAATATTGTTTTGCTTTTTTATAAACAGAAAAAGCGACGATGTTTCGTCGCTTTTAATCTTTTCTACCTATCAAATAATCTATAGTTTCATCAAAATAATCGGCAATCTTAAAATTCGGTTTTACCAACCAAAAAATCTACAGTAACGTCAAAAATCTCTGATAAAAGTAAAAGAGTTTTTATGTCAGGTTCTGCATTTCCCTTTTCTAAGTGAGAAATTCTTCTTGGAGTGGTATTAAGTTTTTCAGCAAGTTGTTTTTGAGTTAGGTTAAACTCCTTTCTCAAAACCGTCAACCTTTCGCTAAAATTTCTTTCCATATTTTGATTATAGACAAAAAATGTCTATAATATTTGACACGGACAAAAATTGTCTATACAATAGAGTAGAGGTGGTATTATGATTGATATATTAAAAATTTTTCATGAACTTATAACTCAATATCGTGAACCTGATTGTATGTTTTCTTTTGTTGAAAACGAAAAAAAAGAATTTATTTCTCAGCTAAAAAAATTTAAGTTACAGCTTGATAAAAATCAGCAACAAGATTTCAAAGATTTAACCAAGCAAGCAGTTAAGGTTTTATTTCACGAGTTAAAAAAATATTATTTTTTAGGTTTTGATGAAGCAAACAAAAAAAGCGACGTATAAGGGCGTTTCCCATAGGGATTTTTAGGGCATTATAAAAGAGTAGCAATATTTTGCTACTCTTTTCATTTTTGCTTTGTAAAACATACGACTTTGCCTGTAAAGTATAGTGTGCTACACTTTTGAGAATTTTCCACAAAATATATCAACTAGACAAATTGGAATTTGACGTTTTTTCAAATTTTATCAATTCACCTATCATTGCACCGCCAATAATACATACAGCACCGACAATTTGTATTATTGTCATTTTTTCACCAAGTAATAAGACTGAAAAAACAACCGCTGATAAAGGTTCTAAATAACCACATACCGCAACTGTCTGTACGGGAAGTTTTGCAAGTGGCGAGAAATAGAGATAACAACCAATTCCTGTATTTAGTATGCCAAGTATCAAAACCCAACTCCACGCAGTTGTAGGTACATTGATAATAAATCCTTGTTTAATTCCCATAAATACCGCAACGGTCAAGAAGCTAACCACAAGTTGAATAACAGAGTTTTCTATACCGCTGATATTTTTCGATTTCTTGTTGAGTGTTACCATAAAGAAATACATCACAGCCGACATTGCGCCACAGAACAATCCCCAAGCATTACCGCTACTGACTGCATTACCATTTACAAGAAAAATACCAACAAGTACAACCACAAACCCCAATAGTTTAGGAGCGGTCAGTTTTTCACGAAAAATAATCGGCGATAATATCATTACAATAACCGGTCCGCAGTAATAAAGGAGCGATGACAAGCTCACTCCTATCTGTTGATATGATTCATATAAGAACATCCAACTCGTTCCCATAGCAATACCCGACAGAACAATGAAAATAGCATCTCTCTTGTATGTCTTAATATGAAACTTACCTTTACTAAGTAAGAATAGGACTAACAGCAAAATACTGCCGATTAGTGTACGCAGAAACACTATTTCATAACTGTTCAGCGGTATATGACTTGCCACAATTCCGTTAAGACCAAACAGCAATAATGCAGATATATATTTAATAAATGCTTTACTTTGCATTAGGAACATCTCTCTCAAATTCTTATTTATCGGTGAGTTTATTATAAACTAAAATCACCTTTAATGCAATCAATTTTGCGTGGGCGAAAGAAAACTCGACTTAGAAAAGTCGAGTTTTATAAATTATTCAATTTAAATCCCTATGAGTGACACGCATAAGCGTCGCTTTTTTGTTATAAATTTTTTGCGTTTTATTATTTTACGTTAAAGTAGTTGATTGAGTTGTAGTAAGAAACGTCTTTAACTACCTTTCCTACAAGTTCAAGGTCTTGTGTCATTTCACCTTTTTCCATCATAGTGCCGAAGAAGTTGCATAGTATTCTTCTAAAGTAGTGGTGTCTAGGATATGATAAAAGCGAACGGCTATCGGTAAGCATACCAACAAATGCTCCGATATGACCTGTTGCGGTAAGGTCGTCTAAGTGTTTTTCCATACCAACTTTATTATCTAAGAACCACCAAGCGGGACCGTATTGAATTTTGCCCCTTGCTTCGTCGCTTTGGAAGCATCCTATAAGCGTCATAATTTCGGTGTTCATTTTGGGGTTTAGGTTAAATACGATAACTTTAGGAAGACTATTTTCGTTATTTAGTCTATCAAAAAGTCTACTCATATTTTTTATGCTATTATCTTCAGCGATACTATCGTAACCGGTGTCTAAACCTAATTTTTCTAGCATAACTGCGTTGTTGTTACGCATTGCACCAACGTGTAGTTCAGTTCTAATATCGTATTTAGCGTAAAGTTTCATTAAAAAATATGTAAAGTAGCCTTTGAATACTTCGGCTTGTGCGTCGGTTATACTCTTACCTTCTCTTGCAAGTTTGAAAACTTCCCCTGCTTCTTTTTTATCGGTTATGGGATATACGTTTTGAAGTGCGATATCAGACGCACAAGTACCTACCTTTATAAATTCACGTAAACGTTTTTCAATAGCACTTTCTAAATCGTCTAAATCTTCTATTTTACCCGTTAAGGTTTGTAGTTTTTCTATAAACGAATAGTAGCCTTTTGCTTCTACGTTCATTATTTTATCTGCTCTAAACGCAGGAATTACTTTAAATTTGTAATCTTTTTTAGCAATTTTTACGAAAGTTTCTAAATCGTCGAAAATTTCGTTGGTTGTAAAGATATGGCTAACGTTAGATTTTTCGATTAAAGAACTAGGTGTGATATTGTTTAGTTTTATGTAATCATTACACCAGTCCCAAATAAGTTCAGCGTTGTCGCCGTTGATTTCAATTTCACAGTTAAAGAATTCTTTTAATTCTACTTGTGACCAGTGATACAAAGGGTTTCCAAAAGCCGTACCTAAAGTGGTGCAGTAAGCGATAAATTTTTCTTTGTTAGATTTTTCGCCCGTGATATATTCTTCGTTTACGCCGTAATTTCTCATTAAACGCCATTTATAATGGTCGCCCTTTAGCCAAATTTCAAAAACGTCGTTAAAACCTTTGTTTTCTAAAATTTGTTTTTCAGGTAAATGGCAGTGATAGTCGAAAATCGGCATATCTTTCGCATAGTCGTTATAAAGCTTTTCAGCAGTTTTGTTAGTCAATAAGAAATTGTCTTTTAAGTAACTCATAGTTCCTCTCCTATTTTTCTATATTTGTTTTTATTAACGAGGCACGTTCACTGTGATAGTGGAAGTCGCCTTGCACCCTTACGCCGTCCGAAAAATATACGAAAGTTTCGGGGTGTTGTTTCATTACTTGCATAAAGTTGTGAATATCTATACTGTTTATTACCGTCATTACAACGTAGTTTTGTTCGCCCGTGTACATACCTTTGCTTTCTACTACGGTTGCACTGTGGTTAAGTTTAAATAGTATTTCTTCACGAATCTTTTCGGGTTCTTTTGTTACGATTTTTACTTCTACTGCGTATCTAGTATTTTTAAGCATAAACGATGAAGTTACTTCAAACACCACGATTTGTAAAAGTGATAATAGCACTGAATTTAAGTCATGATAAACAAAATACGAACAGAAAATTATAATATAACAAATAATACTTATAATTCTTTCGATTTTTACGTGGGGTTTTTTAAGGTTTACTAGCCCCGCAATAATGTCTATACCACCCGTCGAACAGCCAATTTTTATCATTATACCTGTACAAAAACCTAGTGCTACGCCCGCTGATAACGATGCTATAAGTCTTCCGCCAATGTCAGTGGGTATATATTGAAAAAAGTTTACGTTTTCTAATAATACTAATCCTAGAGAGTCAATGATAGTAAACACTATAATATATATAACGTATCTACGCTTTAAAAATATCCACGCTATCACCATAAGCGGTACGTTTATAATTAGTTTAAACCAACCGGGGTTTATGCCAGTGATTTCGTTTAGTATCATCGAAACACCGTCTATACCACTCGGAGCAAAGTCAGACGGCATAACGAATATCCAAAGCGAAAAGAAAGATGCCGTTACTGCACATAGCATAAGCAATGCACAAACTATTTCGTGTTTTATTTTGTTTTTTAGTTGCCCGTTTTTCATATTATAAGGTTACCCCTGTTTTATAGAAAGCGATTTCTCTTATATCTTCGCTTTTTACTTTATATTCGCCGTTAACGGTTTTCATAAGTAGGTCGAACAAAGCGTCTTCATCCATACTGAAAGCGTTAAAATCTATCCAATTTTCCTTAAACCCTGCTAAGTGATTGTTGGTAGAAATCTTCATGGTAGGTACGAAAGTAGAAAAAGGTGTTCCTCTACCCGTCGTAAATAGTACTACTTGACAACCCGCCGCAGCGAGAGCAGTTGAAGCAATTAAGTCGTTACCAGGTGCGTTTAAGGTTGATACGCCCGTTTTGTTTACAACGTCGCCATAACCTAGTACGTCTACTATTTCAGTACTACCTGCTTTTTCTATGCAACCTAAAGACTTTTCTTCTAAAGTGGTGATACCACCTTTTTTGTTGCCAGGACTTGGATTTTCGTATACCGGGAATCCTTGACTTACGTAGAAATCTTTAAAATCTTCTATCATTTTCTTGTAGTTTTCAAATATTTCTTTAGTTTTACATTTGTTCATTAAAAGTTGTTCAGCACCGAACATTTCGGGTACTTCTGTTAAAATTGCACTACCACCGTAAGATACTAGTCTATCGGAAATTCTACCTACTAACGGGTTAGCAGTAAGCCCCGAATATCCGTCCGAGCCACCGCATTTTAAACCAATGCAAAGTTCACTTAGGTCTACGTCTTCACGTTTTAAGTCTTTTGCTTTTTCGCTAAAGCCTTTGATGATTTCTAAGCCGTATGCTAGTTCGTCTTCTACGTCTTGGCAGTTAAAGTATTCAATATTTGTACGATTAAAGGGTTTTAAGTATTCTTTAATGCCTTCTAAACCGTTATTTTCACATCCTAAACCAACGAATAAAACGTAGGTAGCGTTAGGATTAAGTGCAATCGAACAAAGTAACTTCTTTATATTTTCGTTGTCTTGACCGAGTTGAGAACAACCGAATTGATGAGGAAGTGCAAATATTCCGTCAATGCTTCCTTGAACGTATTTTTGTGCCAAACGTTCCATTCTCATACAAGCGTTGTTTACACAACCTACGGTAGGTATAATATATATTTCGTTTCTTATACCTGCTCTACCGTGCTCTCTTTTAAATCCCTTAAACGTAGCTTTTTTATTTTCAAAGGTATTAGCCGAAAAGTTATAAGTATATGCTTCGGGCGTTTCGTCTAGGTGCGATTTTACGTTGTGAGTATGTACCCAATCGCCCTCTTTTATATCTTCTTTTGCTCTACCGATAACTTCGCCGTATTTTATTACGTATTCGCCTTTTTTAATGTCTTTTAACGCAAATTTATGACCGGCGGGAATTTCGCCCATACCGTTTAAGGTTACGCCAACGTTATCTTTTTTATTTATTATTATCGTGTCTTTCATTTAAATCCCACTCCTTAAATCCTTTCCCACGAACCTCGGTTGATTCGTTCATTATCACGAAAGCATTGGGGTCAATTTCGTGAACTATTTGTCTAAATAAAGGTAATTGCCTATTCTTTACACAAGTTATAAGTACGTTATGGTGTTTCCCAGTATACATACCCGTACCGTCTAAAAGCGTTACGCCACGTGGACTTTTTTCTACTAGGGTTTTGCCCATCTCTTCGCCTTTATCGGTGATGATTACGCACATTTTAGATTTTTCTAAACCCACAAGCACAATTTCCGATACTTTAGTGCTTAAAAATACTACGATTAGTGCGTGAAGCATATTAGACGGGTTTTTGGTTACGATTGAACCGACAATTACTATTATAGCGTCTAAAATGCCTACTAAAACGGGTATACTTAAACTCTTAAATATTCTTGCTAAAAGTCTGCCAAGTAGCTCTGTTCCACCGCTAGAAAATTGATATCTAACGAAAAGCCCTATACCAATTCCTTGACATATACCACCGTAAATTGACGCTAATACCCCGTCGCTTGTAAGTGAAGGGAAAAACGCCAATAAGTCGGTTACGATACCTAATGTTGCTACGGTAATTAAACAGCGAACAACAAACTTCCATCCTTGAAACTTAAGCCCGAATAATAATATAGGCAAGTTTATTGCTATTGAAATCATACCGATTAGGATATTTTCGTTAAGATAATTAATTAGTACGGCTAAACCCGTTACGCCACCTGCGATTATTTGGTTGGGGGCTAAAAACAAACTCGTACTTAAACCGTACGCCACGCACCCAAGCACCATAAACAAATAACCTTTAACTTCGTTTAATACTACTTGTTTTTTTTCTATGCTCATAAATTCTAGTTATAAATTAAAGTAAAATTTCGCCTGAATATAGTTTTTCTACGTTTTCTTTAACAGCCTTTTCAAAGCCTTCGTATTTGGTTAAATCTTCGCCCCAAACTTTAGCATCTTTCATAAAGTCTACAGCTTTTCCACCGTTAGCAAAATATTCTAAGTAAGGAACGTCGTCTAATACTTCTATTTTTCTAGTGGGAAGTTCAACGTAGAACTTGCCGTCGTCGGCTTTCTCAATTTTTTGGTATATTGCCATAAGGTAAGAGAAACCTTTTACCATGTTAGCGGGAATTTTACCAAATTTTGCGTAGTAATCGGCAAAACTGCAAAGATTTCTTGCTTTCCACTTAGAAATACTGTTAAGTGCAATACTAGTAAGCAAGTGGTTTAAGTATGGGTTTAAGAAACGTTCTTTAATGCTTTCAGCAAACACGGTGGTTGCTTTTACGTCGTCAGATACGAAAGGAACAATTTCGTAAGTTAAGGTGTCTTCTAAGAACTTAACTAACTTTTCATCGGTCATGCAATCGTAAACGGTTTCTTTACCGTGCCATAAACCTGCGGGAATAAGGTTAGTGTGGCTACCGTTAAGCACCCTAACCTTTCTCTTTTTATAGTATTTAATATTTTTAGTGAGTACCACTTCGATGTTATGTACGCCTGCCTTAACGTATTTAGCAATATCGCCTTTATCTTCTACAGCCCAAAGACCGAAAGGTTCACCGATTGACACGAGATTGTCTTCTTCACCTATTAAATCAAACAAGTGTTGCTTTAAGTCGGGAGTTCTCGGATAACCCGAAACTATACGGTCTACTAACGTGTTGCAGTAGAAGTTTTGCTCGTCGTTCCACTTTTTAAATTCAGCGGGAAGATTCCATAAAGCGATATATTTATCTACACATTTATAGAGTTCGTCTGCATTGTTGTCGATAAGTTCAACGGGCATCATATAAACTCCGTCTAAACCCGATTTATAACGTTCGTATAAAAACTTAGTAAGTTTTGCGGGGAAAGTGATGTTTTCAAAACCGTTAACGTCGTCGCTTTCGTTAAAGCAAATACCTGCTTCGGTAGTATTAGATACAACAAGCTTTAGGTCGGGGTCTAAAGCTAAAGCATAATAACCTTCTAAATCTTCAAAGGGAGAAATTACTTTATCTAATACGTCTACTTTATAAACGTCTTCTACAGCCTTATCGCCTTTCATTCCACGTAAAACGATATGGTATTTATTGTTTTGTTTTACGAAGTTTTCTAAAGAACCGAAAGTTATCGGTTTTACGATATTTACTTTATATTCCCCGCCTTCTTTGTTTAACGTGTCGAAATATAAATCAACGAACGTTCTTAAAAAGTTACCTTCACCAAATTGCACTACTTTAATCATTTTTTACCTCTAAATAAATATTTTCGTGGTTTTACCACTTGTATCTCTATTATATACTCTTTTTAGTTGCCAATCAATAGAAA
>JAFVOW010000058.1 GCA_017505625.1 Clostridia bacterium
GATAGACAAACGGGAAACGTTATTGCCGATATGTTTTACGATGGGCAAACCAAAACGGTTTTAGTTGGTGGCGATGGTGGTAAAGGCAACGCTAAATTCACTAATCCTAGAAGGCACGCTCCACATTTTTCTCAAACGGGCGAAAAGACCGAAACTAAGCAAGTAATTTTGGAACTTAAAACTATAGCAGACGTGGGGTTAGTTGGTTTTCCAAACGTTGGTAAATCTACGCTTCTTAGTAAACTCACTCGTGCAAAACCAAAAATTGCAAACTATCATTTTACAACGCTTTCTCCAAATTTAGGGATTGCCGATTATTACGACAACACTTTCGTTATAGCGGATATTCCTGGATTAATAGAAGGCGCTAGCGAAGGTTTGGGGCTTGGCACGGAATTTTTAAGGCATATAGAAAGAACTAGAATGCTAGTTCACGTTGTAGACGTTTCTGGCGAAGAAGGTAGAGACCCTTACGAAGACTATTTAAAGATAAACGAAGAGTTGAAAAAGTACTCTAAAGAACTTTACAAATTAAAACAAATAATAGCGCTAAACAAGTGTGATTACTATGGCGCAGACGAAAAGGTTAAAGCGTTTAAAGAAAAACTTGGCAAACGCCGTAGAGTAGTAGAAATTTCTGCTTTAACGGGACTTGGGCTTGATAAACTTAAAAAGGTTATTTACGACACGCTTGTAAAACTTCCACCCGTTAAACCACTCGAATTCGAAGAGTTTAATTACGTTAAACCCGATAGGCTCGAATACGAAATCTTTAAGGAAGGCGAAACTTTCGTTATTGTTGGCACGCTTATAGAAGTGTTAAAACGAAACGTCGTTATGGACGATATGAACTCTCTTGCATACCTTCATAAAGTACTTAAAGACCGCGGAATAATAAAAAAATTGCGCGATATGGGCGCAACCGACAAATCTACCGTTATTATCGGTGGAGAAGAATTTGAATTTACCGACTAAGGAGAAAAAATATGTTAACATCTAAACAACGTAGTTTCCTACGTTCACTCGCGCAAAAAATAGAGCCGATTACTCAACTAGGAAAAACCGGCATTACTCCCGCCTTTTTAGACGGATTAGATTTAGCAATAGAAAAAAGAGAACTCATAAAAATAACCGTTTTAGAGAACTCTGGCTTAGAACCAAGAGAAGTAGGCGAAACTATTGCCTTTGAACTTGGTGCAGAATTCGTTTGTGCGACGGGTAGAAAACTCGTATTCTATCGCAGAAGTCAAAACAACAAAATAGAGCATATAGAGTTTTAGAAAACAATCGTTATTTGCCGAAGAAGAACAATACTAGCGAAAATATTATAAATATCGCACCCGAAACCAAATAGTAAGTTTTAATAGGCACGAAAAAACTCATTAGAGTAAAAAATACTCCAAGCGCAAGAAACCTTTTTGCGCTTTTTCTTTTTAAAATTAGTTTTAGGTTTGGCTTTGATTTTTTAGAAAAATCTATGGGTATTACGGTTGATATATTTATATCGAACGGATTGATTTCCTTAAATAAATCTTGTTTTTCTAAAATTTTAACTTTGTCCCTAAATAGACTTGCAAAATCTTTAACTTCTTTGGTCGCGTAGTCGCATGCAATTACACACGTGCCACCGCTAGATAAATTAAAATTTTTCACCACGTCTTTTTTAGTTATTCCATTAAAGCCAAAGCAATTAAAAATTCTATCTCCGTTAGATAATACAATTTTATCGGATAAAAGTTTAGCATTCTCGTCTTTTTTTAGATATGCTCCGTGTATTGCGCCCAGTCCTGTTTTTTTAGAAGAAAAGTTAAGCGCATAGGTTATCTCGCTAATTTTTTCTTGTCTAGCACTAGTATTTTTTCTCTTTAATATTTTACGCTTAAAAATTATTGCGCTTATAAAAACAGATAAAATGGTAACGAAACCCGAAAACACTAAATTCACGGGATATGCAAAAGCGCTTGCTGTAAAAACAGCGGTTAAAATAAAAATTACAAAGTTAAAAAATAGTAGGTTCGAAACACCCGAAAATATATATTTTTTCATATA
>JAFVOW010000059.1 GCA_017505625.1 Clostridia bacterium
ACTTGCAATAATTGAAATCTTATTGTATAATATTATCTCAAATAAAAATTAATTATATAAAGGAGATATACAGTTATGAAGTCAATTCAAATTTCGTTACAAATGGCTAGTTCAGTTAAAGAGTTCGTCAATATAGTGCAAAAGTATGCTTATGATATCGATCTCCGTTCCGACAGATACGTTGTTGATGCAAAATCCATTCTTGGTATTTTCAGTCTTGACTTGGCAAAACCCATCAATGTTGAAATACATTCTGACAACTGCGAAGAACTTTTAAAAGAATTGAAACCTTTTCAGATTTAATATCTGACACACCTAATATAAGGAGGCCCCATGCAACAAGTCAAGGGCGAAGCGCTACTAAACAAATTAATACTGCTTTTCGTCTTTGACAAAATGGAAGTACCGCTTTCTGAAAACACGGTGCTTGATATGTGCTGTTCATCGAATAACTGGCTTGCTTATATGGACTGTCAGCCTATCTTAAACCAATTACTAGACTGCGGTTGGATTTATAACATCAGTGGCAGTGGCGAACCCCTTTACACCATCACTACCGATGGTAGAGTTTGTCTTGCTAACTTTTTTATAAACATCCCCGCTTCTACTCGTGAAGCCATTTCACTTTTCATTAAAAACAATCGTGCAAGATATAGAAGAAAACAAGAATGCGTTGCCGACTACTTTATGAATAAAGACGGCACGTATACGGTATATTTAAAAATAATTGAACCCGTTCAACCTGTTTTAGAACTAAAGCTGGTTGTTCCCAACCGTCAAACTGCTAAAGACATCTATAAAAAATGGGGCGAAAAAGCACCCGACGTTTATCGCAACATTTACGAAAACTTAGTAGACTAGGAGAACGAAAATGCAAACATATTCTACACGTGGCACTTGTTCAAGGCAAATTAATTTCGACGTTTCCCCTGAAGGAATACTTTCTAACGTAAAATTTATCGGTGGATGCTTAGGCAATCTTCAAGCCGTATCTAAACTTGTTGAAGGCAAACATATCGATGAAGTTATTTCCTTACTTAAAGGTATACAGTGCCGTGGGAACACTTCTTGTGGAGACCAACTTGCCACCGCCCTTATCAAATACAAAGAAAAAAATTCGTTGTAAAATTTACTTAATATACGAAAAAACACACTCGATTGAGTGTGTTTTTTCGTATAAAACTTAAAACTATTTTGTAAAATCGATGAATTTTTGGGCGTCTAGTTTATCGTAGTTTTTGATAAATTCAGCTAGTTCGGTCGCTATAATTTTTGCACCGCCTACGTCGTTACTTTCAATGTTTAATGGTAGTAACGGGTCGTGTAACGATAAACGCAATAAAAACCAACCGTGTGCTTTTTCAATGTTTACTCTAACGCCTTCGTAGTTAGATGGTGCTAAGGACCAACCTTCTTTATTTTGTGCGTACGCTGTTAGTTCGTCGATAACCGTTTGGCCATATGCCTTAAAATCTTCTAGCATAATGTTCATACGGAATTCAACGCTTTCTTTAGGTTCTTCTAAAGACGCTATCATTGATTCAAGAGTATAACCCTCTTTTTTACCACGTGCAAGTTCTATTAAAAGTTTTGTTACAATATATGCGCCGTCATCTAAAAAATAGTTTTCCTTAAACGCACCGTGACCTGAAGTTTCTATAGCAAGTTGGCTATCTTGACCTAAACCGTTAAGGCGAATAGATTCGTTGATAACGTTTTTATATCCACGTTTAAATCTATGATGAACGCCACCTAAATCAGTAATAAATTTTGCTAAGCCCGTTGAAGTTATAGAGTCGGTAACAATAGTCGTACCGGGATGTTCACGAAGAAGAATTGCTGAAAGCATTGCAATAATGCGGTTACGGTTAAGTTCACTGCCGTCAGATAATACTGCACCTGCCCTATCAACGTCAGTATCGAAAATAATACCTAAATCAGCTTTAACTTCGTTAACTGCTTCGGTAATACTTTTCATAGCGTCTTTGTCTTCGGGGTTAGGTATATGATTTGGGAAAGAACCGTCGGGTTCTAAGAATCGGCTACCCGTAGTATCAGCACCTAAGGGTTTAAGCACTTTATCTACGTAAAATCCACCTGCACCGTTACCAGCGTCAACAACGATTTTGAAACCCTTTAACGGTTGATCTTCGCCCGTTGCTTTTCTAATTTTATCGGCAAGAATTTTAGAGTAAACGTCCATAAATTCGCCACTAACTAGGTTTCCTTTTGCTAAACCAGTACTTTCGGTAGTTTCAGCAATTTCAAGAATCTCTTTAATATCCGCCTTTTCTAAACCACCTTTTTCTATAAAGAACTTAAAACCGTTTCTATTAAATGGTAAGTGGCTTGCGGTAATCATAACCGAACCGTCGAATTTATAACCGTCAGTTACAGTTGACATAAACATAGCGGGAGTTGAAGCCATACCGAAATCGGTAACGCAGATACCTTCGTTTACCATGCTTTCGCAAATCCATTTGCAAAGGTTTGCACCCGATAAACGGCTATCTCTACCAACTGCAACTCTAAGTTCAGTCTTCCCCGTTTTATTTTTAAGCCAAACTGCAAAACCCCTACCTATATCACGACAAACGCTTTCAGTAAGGTTGACGTTTTGACCTTCAATGCCTTCTAATGCAACGCCACGAATATCACTGCCGTTTTGCAACTTTTTGTAATCCATTTATATTTCTCCTTTTTTGTTTATTCAAAATTATTTTTCTATAATTACCGTAAACGGACCGTCGTTTACTTGCTGAATTTTCATATCTGCACCAAATACGCCCTTTTTGACGGGTATTCCCGTTTTTGCGATACCGTCGCAAACGTATTCGTAAAGTTCGTTTGCACGTTCTGGTAGTTCGGCTTCTAAAAAAGACGGGCGGTTGCCGTGCGAAGTATCTGCAAACAAGGTAAACTGCGATACTAATAAAATCTCGCCACCGACATCTACAATCGATTTGTTTATTTTACCGTTTTCGTCTTCAAAAATTCTTAGTGGTGGAATTTTTTTAATAAAATAATCGGCGTTATCTTTTGTGTCACCTTTCCCGACGCCTAAAAAAACCACGTAGCCTTTTTCTATCTCGGAAATAAGTTTTCCGTCTACTTTTAAGTTTGCGTTTAATACTCTTTGAATAACAGCTTTCATAATATATACATTTTAACATATAAAAAAATAATTGACAACTTAATACAAATAAAAGTATAATATATAAGTAAATTTAAGGGGAAATTTTATGAAAATTCACGGATTAGAAAAAATGTCGTTAGTAGATTACGACGGCAAAGTTTCGGCAACGGTGTTCACTGGTAACTGTAATTTTAAGTGCGGGTTTTGTCATAACTCGGCACTTGTTTTGTCGACAGAAAATTTACCCGAAATCCCTGAAATTGAAATTCTCGATTATCTTAAAAAACGCAAAGGTTTACTTGACGGTGTGTGCGTTACGGGTGGCGAACCCACACTTTGTACAGACCTACCTAATTTTATAGAAAAAATAAAAAATTTAGGATATTCGGTTAAGCTTGACACTAACGGAACTAATCCTGAAATGGTAAAATCACTACGTCAAAACGGACTTGTAGACTATTTTGCTATGGATATTAAAAACGACCGTGAAAACTATGCTAAAATCATAGGTTTTAATAAATTCGACACTAGTAAAATAGAAAAAACCGTAGAATATTTTCTTTCAAGTAACGCTCCATACGAGTTTAGAACAACTCTTGTAAACGAGTTCCATAAAAAAGAAAATATTATAAATATCGGTAAATGGATAAAGGGGGCTGATAAATATTTTTTACAGAAGTTCAAGAACAGCGAAAACTGTATCCAGTCACATCTTTCCGCCGTGGATGATAAAACTGCAATAAACTTTAAGGAATTACTTACCGAGTATATTCCTAATACCTTTTTACGTGGGTATTAATTTTTCGGTTTTATTTTACACTTTAAGGAGAAAAAATTAATATGTATTTTATTTTTTCATTAATAGCGTTGCTTTGTTGGAGTGGCTCTGACCTATTCTCTAAAAAAGGAACGGATGAAAAAGACCCCAACAGCCACTGGAAAGTGGTTTTTGCCGTTGGTCTTATTATGGGAATTCACTTTATTATCACCCTCATCGGTGGTGCTATAATCGACAACGCAGGTGGACCTGATTCAGTTCCTAAATTCGTTGCAAGTTTATTTTATACCGATTTTAAGTTTTTAGATTTTATTTACTACTTACCCGTTGCAGGTTTATATATTTTAGCAATGGTTTTAGGTTACGTGGGGCTTCGTTATATCGAACTTTCTATTTCGTCGCCTATCTGTAACTGTTCGGGCTCGCTTGCATTACTTTTATGCGTTATAATCTTCCCGCTAATCGGTGCTGAACCCGTTGAACTCAATGCTTTAAGCATAATCGGTGTAGTCGCTATTACTTTAGGTATTATAAGCGTTGGCGTTGTAGACAACAAGGAAAACGAAGAACTTAAAATTTTAAGACGTCAAGAATCTAACCGTAAGTACACCAAGAGTTTCTTAGCTTTTCTGTTACCTATAGCTTATCTTATTATAGATGCTTTAGGAACTGCTGGTGACGAGGTATTCTTCCATTTCGTAGACATTTCAGATTATTCTGCAAACTCGTCTTTTGAACTAACCTTTTTCTTACTTGCAATATTTGCGTTTATTTGGGTACAGTTTGTTAAAAAAGACAAAGTGTTCGCTAAAAAAGGCAACGCTATTTATCTTGGCGGTTTATGTGAAACAATCGGTCAAGTATTTTATATGGCAGTTATGTTTGCCGATTACGAAATCGGTATGCCAATCATTTCAGCATACTGCGTAGTTTCAGTGTTATGGAGTAGGATTTTCTTAAAAGAAAAACTCTCGTGGAAACACTATCTAGCAATAGGCGTTACCATAATTGGTATAATTCTACTCGGCATCTTCTCGCCCGTATAACTTAATTTAACTTAACTTAAAAAACTCTCGATTTTTCGAGAGTTTTTTATTATTTATTACGTTATTTTTTTATCGGTTTACTGTTTCTTTCCCAAAACACGCCGTCTTCAAAACCTTGAATGGTTTTATTTATTTCGGCGTCTTCTAGTCGTTTTTCAGCCCATGCACAATACAAAGGGTTTTGTTCTATGCCGATATATTTTCTACCTAGTTTTTTGCACACAACCGAAGTTGTTCCACTACCTAAAAACGGGTCTAAAACAACGTCGTTTTCATTTGAACTAGCAAGTATAAGTTTTGCTATGAGTTTTTCGGGTTTTTGGGTAGGATGAGCAGTATTTTCAGCCATAGAC
>JAFVOW010000060.1 GCA_017505625.1 Clostridia bacterium
GACTTAAACGATATGAATATGATAGACCCGTTCCATTTGGAAGCGTACGGTCAAATGGCTGTAAACTACAATAGAGACGTGGAAATATTCCCAGTGCTTTCGGCAATGCTTGAAAAGGTTTTGGGAAAATGCCCTTATAAATCGCCTACCGATATGGGCGTTAATATGGCAGGGTATTGCATTATCGACCAAGACCTAGTGTATAAGGCTTGTAAACAAGAAATTATTAGAAGATAATACGCATCGCTCATATAAGTTAAAAAATGCACTTACAATAAGGAAATCGTTTCAAAAATAGAAGTGCTTATGCAAAAGATGCAAATTACTATAAACGATAGGGCCGTGGTTAAACCTGCGCTCGAAAAGGAAAAGATGACGGGGCTTCCAGGTTGCGCACTTCAATTGCCAAACGGTAAAATAGTTACTGGAAAGACGGGTAATCTTATGGGCGCAAGCGCAGCGGCGCTTCTAAACGCATTAAAAGTGCTTGCTGGATTAGACGACGGATTGCAATTGATTTCTTCGGCTGTTATCGAGCCTATTCAAAAGTTAAAAGTTGAACACATGGGTAGCGTTAACCCAAGACTACATACCGACGAAATTTTGTTGTCGCTTGCCGTAACGGCCGCTACCGAGCCTATCGCTAAAAAAGCGCTCGAGCAATTAGACGGGCTTAAAGGTTCGGAATTCCACTCGTCAGTTGTGTTGTCGCACGTAGATGAAAAGACTTTGAAAAAGTTGGGTATAAACGTCACTTGCGAAGCAAAAAGGCAGTAGCGTGAGTGTTTTTACTAAAATTTGGTAAAAATCACCTTGAATTTTATTTTATAAAAATAAATCTTGCAAATAATCATTGACAAGTTCATAAAGTAATGGTATAATCATCAAGAGAAAGTATGTAATAAATAAGATATCGAGCGATGCTTTCGTTCGATAAAAGGAGTAAATAATGGATGCCTTAATGATCGTATTAATTTGTATCGACGTAGTATTTTTAGCAGGTATTATCGCTTTTGTTATCGTTATGACGCTTAACAGTAAAAAAGTTCTTCCTGCTCAAACTATCAATGATGACGACGAAAACGATAACGTTTACGAAACTGTGATTGAAGAAGTTATCGTAACCGAAGCAGTTGAACAAGTACCTGTTAGAAAATCGCCTATCAAAGTAGTTGTAAAGGCTGTTTCTAAAGAAGAAAAACCAGTCGTTGAAGAAAAAACAGTAGAAGAAGTTGCTCCAGTTGTAGAAACGGTTGAAACTGCCGACGATAATGATGACGCTAACGACGATAATGCAAAGAGAATTCCTTTTGCTCAAAAATTATTGACGCTCGATAGCTCAGTTCAAACTTATTATGCTGGTATCGACAATGCGTTTAGAGCAATGAGAAAGATTAATCCACGTGTTTCTACTAGAAGCGTTTCTTATCGTTTGGGTAGAGAATTAGTTGCAAAACTTACTATTCGTGGTAAGACTATGAGATTGCACCTAGCATTAGACGTAAACGCTTTCCCACAAAACGTTTATTTCCAAAAAGATTTGTCTGATACGAAATCTTACATAGAAGTTCCTTTCACCGTTAAAGTTAAAAGTGATAGGGGCTATAAGAACGCGCTTAAACTTATCGATGCGCTTGCTGAAGCAAAGGGTATTGAAAAGAAAACTCGTTACACCGAAGTTGATAGTTTGCAAACTATTAAAGAACTCGCTGAAAACGAATAATTTTGTAAGAGTTCGCTAACTACATATAACATTATATATATTATAATTTAGAAAAAAATAATAAAGGACAAAGTTAGTGGCGTAGCGATAGGGATTTATCGCTACGCCACAACTATATTTGC
>JAFVOW010000061.1 GCA_017505625.1 Clostridia bacterium
GATATTCTTTGGTAATTTTGTTGTCTTTTGGTATGTTTAGCATCATTGCTATACTTGACGTAACTTGATTTTTCGATATCGTTGCGCTACCTTTACGGCGTGGTAACAAAAGTTCGCCGTCGTCTAAAAACACGAGAGCGTTTATTCCTATATGGTTTGACATTTTTGATTCGTTTATAGGTACTACGTTTGGACCGTAATCGTAGAAAGTACGAAGAGATAAGTCGTCGGCTAAACGGTAGTCAAACGCTCGGTTTGTTATCAAATGATAAAAATAATTTGAACGCATAGTATAAAAGGTTGCTAAGCCGTTCTCTACCTTAAAATCTTTTAATCTAACGGTATCAAGGTTTTTCTTTGCGCTACGCTTATGAGCGTTGAAGAGCGTATCAAAGTTTTCCATAATATAATCTTCTGGCTCGTAACGGTCTAACGGGTCGTCTTTGAGCGCAAAGTCTGTTTTACCGTCGTTTATAAAAGTGATTTTGTGGGCTACTTTCATTTTTGTTTCGCCAAGAGTTACGGTTAAACTTACGTCGTCGTACATTTTTAGAAGTTTTTCGGTGTCGTCAGTTACCTTTACTTTATCTTCAAAGTTACCAAGAATAACGTTGAATAAGCCAACCATCATGCTACTGATTATAAAACCGAAGAAAATGCTGACGAGATTAGTCCACATTTCGCTGTCTAATACGCCGAACGCTAATAGGATTATGAAACATAAACCTATGTTGAACATATATTTTGTTATTCTTTGCGAACTTAGAAATTCGTAAATCCAAACGAATAGTCTTTTTAGTTTTTTCATAGTTTTTCATCTACAGACAATAGAAGTTGTTGTAAAATTCTGTTGTCTTTTGCTGTCGCTCCTTTATACGAATTGAAGTAGTTATAGTAGTGTGCGTTTAAGCGTGGCATATAGTCGGCGTTGATTATTCTGCCTTGGTAGTATATGCGTTGTTCGCCGTTGTGCAGTAGCATTTTTGCGCCGTCGTAGAGTAGTTCGGTATACTTTTCTTTTTGACGATGTTGCCAGTCGATTGTAATTTTGACTTTTACGCCGTCGATTATGAAATCTACTATGCAAAAAATAGGTAGCCCTGATTCTTTACAGTCGATTTTTTGCGCTTTTACTACTTCTACTTGGTTAAAAGGTAGTAGGCGTTTTATAATGCTTAAAGCGTTTATTCCACTATCAAACCACGCACCTGCTAATACTCTACGGCTTTCGATTATCGAGCCGTTGCCGTCGCTGTAATCGTCGCTTATAAACACGCTTATTTCTGTTATTTTTTGAGCGCTATAATTTTGCTCGAAAGCAAGCATTTCGCTACCGTGTTGCCAATGGTACATTACTTCGTAAGTAAGATTTTTTTCGCTTGCTAAATCTATTAGCGCATCGTAATCTTCCATATTGAGTACGGCAGGCTTTTCACTTATGACGCTAACGCCTAAATTTAGGCAATCTTTAGCGATGGCATAATGGGTTTTAGGTGGGGTTGCAATCAACACGAAGTCTGGTCGTTTACTCGCTATCATTTGCTTGTAATCGGTAAAGAAGGGGTATTTTGCGTATAGGTTTTTGCTTGCGCAGTTTTCGTTAAGGTCGGCTACGGCTACGAGCGAAAAATTTTGGTTATTTTCAAGCGCATATAGGTAATGCTCGGATATAACCCCCAAGCCGATTAAAACGATTGTTTTCATTGTAACTTCCTTAGTTTATTTTGATTAACTTTAATTGTACCACAAATATTTTTTTTTGCAAGGTTATTTATTAAGTTTATTTTTTTATTTA
>JAFVOW010000005.1 GCA_017505625.1 Clostridia bacterium
AATATTATTTATACCTAAAATTACTTTGTTTTTGCCAGACGTTGCTTTGAGCGTTTTAACCGTGTTAATAAAGTTCTTTGACAAAGAATTCTTTCTCATCGGTGGTTTTACTTTAGGAATATTTGCTTTAGCATATTATTCGTTTATGTTTATATCGTGCGGTTTCTTTAATTTGAGGAAAATAACGGCTACCGTTTTATGCGTTGTGCTGGGGTTAACGTGTATTATAGGAACAACTACTAAATTTTTAGCAAAAGACGGCGAAAGGTTGTATTTTTCGGGGTCCAACAAATTTTGTTTTACCGTAGTAACCGATGACGCTAACGCTACTTTATTGGTAAGTAAAATTTCTCAAGATTTCAGTGTTTCAAGACTTAATAGAATAATAAACTCGGGCGAAATAGACGACATAGATACCATAATTTTTACCGAACAACAAAACGTCACTGATTTTTCGCAAATTGCTGTTAGGTTAATTACTTCTTGTAATGCCAAAACGGTTTACTATTTCGGTGAAGAAAACGACTTTTTTAAGACGGTAATAAATTCGGCGTACCCAGAAGTGGAAGTAAAAAGTTATACTGACGACACGCAAATTATACAAAACGAATTTGCGTTTAATTCTAGTCTTAACGGTAAATGTATATGGTTTAAGATAAATGATAAATCGGTGGGAGTGTTTTCAGAGTTTAGTGATAAAAATCCCGGATACCACGGACTGAATTTGAAGTTTGATTTAGTAGTGATGACTAACTATCTAGAAAATATACAAGCGTTATACTGCTTTGACCAAGCAATTTCCTACACTTATAATCCCGAATACGTCAACGCAGAAAATCGTGGAAATATAAAATATAATTTATAATATAACTTAAAAAGGGTTATCGTACTGTTGCAAAAACGCTAAAAAGGTGCTAAAATATATGCGGAGAGATAGGTGTGAAATATACTGATTTTAAAAATGATTTAGAAAGCGGAAATGTTTATTCCGTTTACTTGTTTGAAGGAGAGGACGTATTTTTCTCGGAAAGGGGAATTTCTTTACTTAAAAACAAGTATTTAACCGAGCCATCTCTTAATCTTGCAGAGTTTAATGGTGCTGACGCATTAATTTCTAATATTACCGATTCGCTTATTTCGTATCCGTTTATGGCGGAAAAAAGGTTTACGGTAGTTAGAGAGTTCTATCCTAAAAAAGAAGAAGAAAATGAATTAAAACCATTTTTAGAGAATCCGTCTTCGGATATGATGCTTATAATTGCAAACACTAGGTCGTGCGAAGTGTTTAAGCGTTACAATAGTGTGCAGGTTATTGACTGTAGTAAGGCAGACCTTTCGCTTATAGCTAGATGGGTAAAGGCAGAGTGTAGTAATTCAAATATTTTAATAGACCTAGAAAGCGCTAGGTTTTTAGGTGAGTATTGTCAGCAAGACATGTTACGTGTTCAAAACGAAACGCAAAAGCTTTGTGCTTACGCATTAGACAAAGGCGAGATAACCATAGAAGACGTAACCGAAATGGTAAACCGTGACGTAGAATATAAAATCTACGAAATGACAAATTATATTGGTCGTAAAAATTTTGACAAAGCGCTTTTGGTCATTACAGAAATGATAGGTAAAGGCGAACCATATCAAAAAATAATCACGTCAGTTTACAATTATTTTAGACGTTTATTACACGTTGCAATAAGCGATTTAACCGAACTAGAACTTGCAAAAGAACTAGGAGTAAAAGATTTCGCAGTTCGCAAAATGAAAACGCAAGCAGGATTTTTCAAAAAGAAATCTCTAAAACTCGCCGTAGATACTTTAGTCGACTCCGATTACCGTGTAAAAAGCGGTTTAACTTTGGCAGACAATGAGATGTGGCTTACGATTTTCAAAATAATGACTGAATAGGAGAGAAATATGGATATAGTAGAAAAAATTTCAGCGTTGTGGGATAAGTTTATTTCAAGTCCTGAAATGACGCTTGGATTAATCGTAAGCGTACTAGTTTTTACGCTTATGTATTACTATTTACTCAGATTTTTAGTAAACAATAAATCTGGTGCTTTTGCCATATTATTCGTTGCGGTTATGATTATGTCTGCAGTGATTATATCGCTTGTAAGTACTATGGCGAACTCCATCTTTTTGCTTATTCCTGCAGTATTTTTGTTTCTTACTTTTATTTTATATTCTGTTGAAATTAAGCGTATTATTTGGGCTAAGACCAATATGGGTGGCGATAGTCATCACGGCGAAAGAAGTTCACTAGACCAAGAAAAGGTACAACAGTGCATAGCCGAAATTATCAAAGCTTTGCAAAATATGTCTAAAAACGACGTAGGTGCTATTATTATTTTATCAACGGGAAATCTTCCTTCGCAAATTATAGACAGCGGTGTAAAATTAGAAAGCGATATTTCAAGTGAACTTATCGAAAGCGTGTTCTTCCCCAAAACCCCACTCCACGACGGTGCTATGATTATAAACGATACCAAAATCGTGGCGGCGGGATGTTTCTTACCACTCTCACAAAACCTTGACAATATTCCAAAAGGTCTAGGTACAAGACACCGTGCTGGTATTGGTGTTACCGAAACTATAGACGTTATATCTTTTATCGTTTCAGAAGAAACGGGTATTATATCTATTGCGAAAGGCGGTAAAATAACAAGATACGCTGACACTGCAATGCTTAAGAAGACACTTAACGATTATTACTGGCAAGGCTTAGAAAGCGGAAGGAGATAATTATGGATTTCGAAAATAAAAACGTTAATATCGCTTCGGCAACTTCAGAAACTACCGAAAAGAAAGGTAAAGGTATTTGGAAACACGTAGGTTTAATAGCTGTTTCGTTGTTTTTAGCGCTTCTTACCGTTATAATTATAAACTTGTAAAGAGATAAAACATTATGATAAAAACAGGAATTAATGCGGCTAATATTTTACTTCCTATAACCGACGATATGGGGTCGTGGGCGACTATCGCTTGCGACCAGTTTACTAGCGAGCCCGAGTATTGGAATACGCTTAGAGCTAAGGTGGACGGAAAACCTACCACGTTAGATTTAACGCTTCCAGAAATTTATTTAGAAGACGAGCCCGAAAAAAGAATAGAAAAAATTAACCAAAATATAAGTAATTACATATCTAACGGAATTTTCAAAACACTTGACAAAGGTTTTATCTTAACGATTAGAAGCACTCCGTACGTTAAGAGAAGAATAGGGCTAGTTGGTATGGTAGATTTAGAAGAATATCAGTATTCTCAAAAGAGTTCGGCACTCGTTCGTTCTACTGAAGGTACTATTGAAGAACGTATTCCACCTAGACTTAAAATAAGAAAGAACGCTCAAGTGGAATTTCCGCATATAATGATACTTTTCGACGATGAAAACCGTGAAATCACCGAGAAATTATACAAAAGTCGTGAAAAGTTAGAAAAAATTTACGATTTTGACCTTAATATGGACGGCGGTCATATAGAAGGTTATTTCGTAAAAGATTATCAAGAAGTATTAGAAAGTTTTTCTAACCTATTAAATAAAGATAGACTTATTAAAAAATACGGCACAGACGATAAATTTGCTTTTGCTGTAGGCGACGGTAATCACTCGCTTGCAACGGCAAAAACGCATTGGAATAATATTAAAACCACTTTAAGTGAAGAAGAACGTTTAAATCACCCCGCAAGGTTTGCTCTTTGTGAGTTTGTTAACGTGTACGATGAAGGTATATATTTTGAAGCAATTCATAGATACGTTACCAAAATAGATAGGGCTAGGTTTTTAGAAGGCTTAAAGAATGTTGACGGTGGTCGAATGTGCGTTTACGACGGTAAAGAAACTTTTGTAAACGGTACTAACACGCTTCCGCAAGGCATAAAAGATATAGATGAGTATATTAAAAAATTTATTGCCGAAAACGGTGGTGTAGTAGACTACGTTCACGGAGAAGAAAATATTAAAAAATTAGTAGATGCTAACGACGATTCCGTTGGCATATTATTCGAAAAATTAGACAAAAAAGACCTTTTTAGATACGTTAGCTTTAACGGCGCTTTCCCGAGAAAGACGTTTTCTA
>JAFVOW010000062.1 GCA_017505625.1 Clostridia bacterium
CACGTTAAGGAAAACCGTTCAATCTTACGTGGGCCGTGGTAGAGTAGACTTGTTTATAAATTTTAGCGATACTCGTGAACTTCCCGTAAATCTTACAGTAGATATTGAAAGGGCAAAAGGATACTATAACGCTTCGTGCCAAATATCAAAAGAACTAGGACTACCTAACGATTGCACGACGCTTAGTATTATGAAATGTCCCGACGTTGTTACAGATAACTCGGTCGCTGATTATTCTTTTGTTGAACAAATTTTGGTAGAAACAGTGGCAAGTGCATGTGAAAATCTTAACCATATGCGTAAAATAGAAGGCGAAAAACTTGTTAGCGATATGCTTTCACGTATGGATACAATCAAGTCCTTGGTAGAAAACGTAAAAGAACGTGCGCCGTTAGTTGTCGCTTTACACAAAGAAAAGCTAAAATTGAGAATTGAAGAAGCGCTAAACGACGTTAAATACGACGAAACGAGACTTTTAAACGAAGTTGCCTTTTTTGTAGATAAAGTCAATATTGACGAAGAACTTACAAGACTTAACTCTCACATAACCCAGTTTAAGAAAATCGTATCGACTGTAGGGGCAGGAAAGAAGCTAGATTTTTTAATGCAAGAGTTTAACCGTGAAACCAACACAATTTGTTCTAAATCTAACGATATAATCGTTACTGATTATGCGTTGTCGTTAAAGAACGAAATAGAAAAAGTAAGAGAACAAGTTCAAAATTTAGAGTAGTATGAGAAATATTTTAATTGTACTTTCAGGTCCGTCGGGCGCAGGCAAGGGAACGATTGCTAAAAAACTTGTTCAGCGTAACCCCGAACTAGTTTTAAGCGTATCTTGTACAACACGTGCACCGAGAAAAGGCGAAAAGCATGGTAAAGAATATTATTTTATCGGCAAAGACGAGTTTAAGTCTTTAATAGACAATAACGGTCTAATAGAGTATTCGGAACATTTTGAGAATTATTACGGTACACCTAAATCTTTAGTAGAAAAAAGCCTAAAAGATAAAGACGTAATACTTGAAATTGACGTAAACGGGGGCTTAAACGTTAGAGAGCATTTTTCTGACGTGGTGCTAATTATGATAGTTCCACCGTCATTAGAAGAAGTTAAAAATAGACTAATTAAACGTAATACCGAAAGTCTAGAAAAAATTAATCTTAGAATGGAAAGAATATCGTACGAAATGGAAAAGAGTAAAGATTACGACTATACGGTTGTAAACGATAATCTAATTAGTGCGGTAGAAAAAATAGAAGAAATTATAAAGTTAGAGAAAAACAAGGAGAACTAATATGATACATAAACCACCGATTGATGAATTAGCACAAAAAATAGGTTCTAAATACGCACTATGCGTAGTAGCAAGTAAACGTGCAAGACAACTTATGGAACAAGCACAAAACCAAGGATACACAGAACTTCCCGATAACGAAAAACCATTGTCGGTTGCTTCACAAGAAATTTTAGACGGCAAGTTGGTTGCAACTAACGACTAGTATTAGATGTGTTCACCGTTTTTGGTGAACATATTTGCTTTATGGGTGAGATTTAGGGTATGTTTGCTGACGTTATAGTAGACCTTGCGTCTAGTGAAGTCGATAAAATATTTGAATATTCTTTTTCAGATGACGAAATAACTTTAGGTAGTCGTGTCGTCGTTCCTTTTGGGCGCAATCATATCGAAGGCATAGTAATAGGAATACACGATACTCCTACTTTCGACCCACAAAAAATAAAACCGATTACAAGACTTTTAGAAAAAACGCCGGCATTAACAAAAGAGACCCTTAAACTTTGCGAATACGTAACAAAAACCTGTTACGTTCCTAAAGCACTAGCCTTAAGACTGTTTTTACCTAGCGAAATGCGTAAAGGTAAAGTAAAAGAACAGTTTACTAAGGTTAGTGAGCTTGCTAAAGGACTAGAACTAGAAACTGCGGTAAATTCATTGAAAAAAACTGCCGTAAAACAAAAAGAAGCACTCTTATTTTTACAAGAAAACGGCAAAACGCCAAACTCAAGACTCAATTTATTGTTTGGGAATAGTGCAATTAAATCGTTAATTGAAAAAGGTTATTTAGTTGTAACTGAAGAAAAATACTTTAGAAGCCCGTATAAAGATTTACAGTTTAATGGAAAATCGGTAACACTAACCGAAAAACAACAAAATGCCGTTTTTAGCGTACAAAATACAGATAAAACGGTAAGTTTAATACACGGTGTAACGGGTTCAGGGAAAACCGAAGTATATTTAAAACTCATAGAAGAAACCATTAAAAAAGGCAAGTCGGTTATTTTTCTAGTACCAGAAATTGCCTTAACGCCACAAATGCTTAAACAACTTCGTGCAAGGTTTTCGGAAAACGCAGCAATCTTACATAGTGGACTTTCTGCTGGCGAGCGTTTTGACGAGTGGTGGAGGCTTCGTAACGGCGATGCAAAAATTGCAATAGGAGCAAGAAGTGCTATCTTTGCACCCGTAACCGATTTAGGTTTAATAATCTTAGACGAAGAACACGACGGAAGCTATTCTAGCGAATCTAGTCCTAGATACCAAACGATAGACTTAGCAACGTTTAGAGCAAAAATAAACGGAGCAAAGCTAGTATTAGGTAGTGCTACGCCATCAGTTGAAAGCTATAGACGTGCTAGTATCGGCGACTATAATTTAATAGAGCTTCCCGATAGAATAAACAAAAAACCTATGCCTGAAATAGAAATCGTAGATATGCGTGCTGAAATCAAACGTGGTAACAATTCACCGTTTTCTAGGGCATTACTAAGCGAACTTGAAGACTGCCTTAATAACGGCAATCAAGCAATGATTTTCCTAAACCAAAGGGGTTTTTCAAAATCAGTTGTGTGTACTGAGTGCGGACATGTCCTTACATGTGAACAATGCGACGTTTCCTTGACTTATCATAGAGAAGACGACTCGCTTTTATGCCATTATTGTGGTAATAAATATAAAATGATATCAGCCTGTCCTGAGTGTGGTAGTACAAGGTTAAAACTTGGTGCTTTTGGAACAGAAAGAATAGTTGATGAATTAGGTAAACTTTTCCCAAACGCTAAAATTTTACGAATGGATAGAGATACTACTCAAAACAAAGAAGGGCATTTTAAGATACTAAACGAATTTTCGAATAATAACGCCGACATACTAGTCGGCACTCAAATGATAGCAAAAGGGCACGACTTTGCATTGGTTACGTTAGTTGGAATAATAGACGCAGACGCAGGCTTGTATTTTTCCGATTACCGTAGCGAAGAACGTACTTTTCAATTACTTACCCAAGTTGCAGGTAGGTCCGGTAGAGCTGACCAACCAGGAAAAGTAGTTTTGCAAACATATTCGCCCCATCACGAGTTACTATCACTTGCAATAAACTATGACTATAAATCTTTCTATAATAGAGAGATTTCTATTAGAAGTTCTACGGGTTTTCCACCATTTACGAAAATCGTAAGGGTGCTAATCAGTGCTACAGAAGAAGACCACGCCTTAGCAGTGACAAAAGCCGTATATGAAGAGCTTAACGAAATTTATCAACAAAATAAAGATAAATTTAGGTTTTTTGGGTGTATGAAAGCACCGTTAAAACGTCTACAAAACAAATATAGACTACAAGTACTAGCACGTGTTTCGGATGACGGTATTATTGACGAGTTTTTCAAAATCTCCAATAAATACGACAATAAAAACGTGTCAGTTTATCTGGAAATAAATCCTAATAATTTAACTTAAAAAAGGTAGAAATATGGCAATTAGAAATATTATACAAAACGGCGACCCAACTTTAAGAAAAAAATCTTTCGAAGTAACTGATTTTGGTGAAAAAACTCACCAACTTTTAGATGATATGAAAGATACTCTAATTCTTGCAGATGGTGCAGGGCTTGCAGCACCACAGGTGGGTGTTTTAAGACGCATCTTTATAGTAAGTGCCGAAGGAAAATACTACGAGTGTATAAACCCAAAAATTGTGAAAACGAGTGGTGAACAAATAGGCGAAGAGGGATGCTTATCCGTTCGTGGTAAATTCGGAACGGTAAAACGTCCTATGAAAGTTACGGTAAAAGCACAAGATAGATTTGGAAAACCTTTTACCGTAAATGCAAGTGGGTTTTTAGCACGTGCATTTTGCCATGAAAACGACCATTTAGACGGTATTTTATACATAGATAAAGCAACTAATGTAGGTGATTGTTAATGAAAGTAGTTTACATGGGAACACCAGATTTTGCGGTAGAGCCGTTAAAAGCGCTTGTAAATTCAACGGATTTTCAAGTACTTGCAGTTGTTTGCAACCACGATAAACCCGTCGGAAGAAAACAGGTTTTAACCGCTCCTCCCGTAAAAGAATACGCACTATCAGTAGGTATTCCGGTATATCAATACGATAAAATAAGAAACGAGGGCGTAGAAGATTTAAGAGCGTTAAATCCCGACGTCATCGTTACTTGTGCTTTCGGGCAAATTTTATCAAGTGAAATAATAGATATACCAAAATTTGGCGTAATTAACGTTCACGCTTCACTTTTGCCTAAATATAGAGGTGCATCGCCAATACACTTTGCTATCTTGAACGGTGAAAAGACTACAGGCGTTACCATTATGAAAACCGACGTCGGCATAGATACGGGCGATACGCTCATATTTGAACAAACACAAATAGGCGACGAAGAAACATGTGGCGAACTCTTTGAAAGATTATCCGTTATCGGTGCTAACCTTTTAATAAAAGGACTAAACCTTATAAAAGACGGAAAGGCCAAGTTTACAAAACAAGACGAAACACTA
>JAFVOW010000063.1 GCA_017505625.1 Clostridia bacterium
ACCCTGTTTACTGTGAAAGGTTTATTTAAAAAACGCCAAAAAAACGGGCTTTTATCTATGAACGATAAAATGAAAAATCAAATAGTGTTTAACCTTCATTTTATGACTAAATCTAAACTTACATCGCTTTTTGCATTAGCCTATTCTAATTTAGGTATCAAAACTGAAAAAAGAAAAGACGGTTTGTATTTACCCGATAAAAAAACCTTAGTTATCTTAAAATTCGGGTATCTTGAAGTATCTAAAGCCGATATCGTTAAATCTTTTAATTTAATCAAAAAAGACCAAACGGTAGAAATTTATTCAGACGAGTTTTCTACCAGCGTAAAAGATTTTGCTAGTAGATTTGTAAACGTTTATCTAAAAGACGCTAACGATACGGTTAAACTACTTAAAAACGGCGAGTGTTTAGATGAAATAGAAGATTTACAAATAAAAACAGAGCCAAAGCCTAAAGTTGTTAAAAATCTTTTTAACAAAAAAAGAGCCAAAACCTTTTTTGGTTTCGGCATATTCTTTTTGTTTAGTAGCTTGTTTGTTCCCTTAAAAACTTATTACGTAGTTTCGGGATGTATAATGCTAATACTAGCTTTAGTTTGCATATTCTTCGGCAACAGAATTCAAACCTAAAATTCTATATGGTTTACCTTGTCGCTTAAACTTCTTCTGTAAAACACGAGTTTTCTTCCCGTTGCGCATACGAATTCTGCACCGAGCCTGTCGGCAAGTTCAAAACCTACTTCTTTAGGTTCTAACCCTGAATTTTCTAAAACGGTAACTTTTACTAGTTCACGTTTTTCTATAGTTTTATCTATACTCTCTATTAGGCTATCATTCACGCCCAACTTTCCTACTTGAGTAACAGGCTCAATAGTTTGCGCTAAAGACCTTAATTTTGCCCTTTGTTTACTGTTTAACATAACACCCTTTCCTTAATCTACAAATTCAAATTCTTCGCCACCGATAATAATCGTGGATTTTTCGTTAGCACCCATTTTACGTAGTTCGTCGATAATACCCCTATCACGCAACACCTTTTGTAGATATGCAAAAGAGTGCATATCGTCCATAACGACGTTTCGTTTTAACACTTCTACTAGTGAACCAACTACTACGTAAGTTTCGCCTTCCTTTAGAATTTCCCAACCGAGTCTTTCAGGTTTTTCGTAGTTAAACTCCTCAAACTCTAACGGTTTAACGGGAGGAAGCGTTGAAAGCATTTCAAAAATAGTTTTCCTTAAAACTTCTAGCCCTTCGCCCGTGATTGCCGAAACTGGGACTATTTTATGTTTTCTGCCTATTTGTTTTTTGAACTCTACAAACTTTTCATCAGCGCCGTAAACGTCGGTTTTGTTAGCAACTACTATTTGTTTTAATTTTTTTAGTTCGCCGTACTTTTTGAGTTCGGCGTTTATTTTTAAATAGTCGTCGTAAGGGTCTCTACCCTCTAGTCCTGAAACGTCTACCACGTGAACTAGCATTCTAGTTCTTTCAATATGTCTTAAAAACTCTATGCCTAAACCTTGTCCTTCGCTAGCACCTTCAATTAGTCCTGGTATATCGGCGATAATAAACTGGTCGTCGTAATAGTTACATACACCGAGATTTGGCGAAAGCGTCGTAAAATGATAATTAGCAATTTTAGGACGTGCGGCAGTAAGTTTAGATAGTATAGTAGATTTACCTACGTTAGGAAAACCTACTAAGCCCACGTCTGCAATAGTTTTAAGTTCTAAAAGAACTTGCTTTGTTTCGGTTTTTTCGCCCGTTTGAGAAAAGTGTGGTGCGTGGCGTCTAGAGTTAGCAAATTTTGCGTTACCCTTACCACCGTCGCCACCAACTAAAACTACCTTCTTTTGACCGTCGGTGAACATATCGGCTATGATATTGCCCGTTTCTTTATCTTTAATAACAGTACCTAGTGGAACTCTTAAAACAAGGTCTTTACCCTTTTTACCAAAACAGTTTTTAGGTTCTCCTGGACTACCGTTTTCAGCCACGTATTTAGTTTTATAATAATAATCTACTAAACTAGACAAGTGTTTATCGGCAACGAAAATTACGTCGCCACCTTTACCACCGTCGCCACCGTCAGGACCACCACCTACGATACCTTTATAGTGTATAAACGACGTTATGCCATTACCACCGTCGCCTGCTTTAATAGTTATTCTCGCTCTGTCAATAAACATATTTTACCTTTTAATATTTTTTTCACAGTATTCTTTAATAGGACAATTTTCACAGTTAGGATTTTGCGCTTTACAAAAACTTCTACCTAGATATATAAGATAATGATGCGACCTTGACCAATCTTTTTTATCTATTGTTTTCATCAAAGCCTTTTCGGTGTTTAAGACGTTAGTTTCTTTTACCAAACCTATTCGGTTAGAAACACGAAAAACGTGCGTATCAACTGCAATCGCATCTCCCTTAAACGCAACCGAATACACCACGTTAGCAGTTTTACGTCCCACGCCTGCTAGTGTTCGTAAGTCTTCTAAATTATTGGGAACTTGTCCGTTATATTTTTCTATAATATCTTTTGATGCCGACAAAATATGACTTGCCTTACTTTTGTATAGCCCACAAGAAAAAATATATTTTTCTAACTGTTCACTAGTTAAAGTTACCATTTTTTCGGGAGTATTATACGTGGCAAAAAGTTTTCGTGTAATTTTATTCACACGCTCGTCCGTGCATTGTGCCGACAGTATTACTGCTATTAGTAGTTCGTACGGCGAACTGAATAATAACGCTGGTTTGTCGTCAAAAACACCACTTAAAAGTTCTATTATAGTTTTTACGTTCTGTTTTTTCACGATAGTCATTTTAACATAAAGTAAAACTTTTTACAACTGTTTTTATATTAAATGGCTTTAACTAAACTTTTACCTCCTACGGTTTTAACCAAAAAGTAACCTGCAACGCTTATTTTTTTGATGCTTACTGCCCTTTTTACTGCTAAAAGTAGGTTCGGTGAAATTTTGATAGACAGTCCACACCCCACACCTGCCTCTTTTGGGGTATTTACTATTTGATTTCTTACGCCCATTTTGGTTAGGTAGTCGCTTAAACCAACTAAGGTTGACCTAGAACGAACTGCCACGATAACGTACTCCATAAAAAATTTCTCCTTTGCATAAATACTAAAAGTTTCCTATACAATATATTATTAAAATTTTCAAGTTTATGTTAAGGAGAAAGATATGATATACCTAGACAATGCGGCGACGGGTGGGTTTAAGCCTTCGGCTGTTTTAGACGTTAGTAAAAACGTATTAAAATACTTGTCGGCAAACCCCGGAAGAAGTGGACATAGACTTTCAATTACCGGCGCTGAACTAGTTTATCGGTCTAGATTAAGCGTTTCACGAGCTTTTAACTGTCCCACCGAGCGTGTTATTTTTACAAAAAACTGCACCGAAGCCTTAAATACGGCGATTTTTGGTTTATTAAAACAAGGCGACCACGTAATTACCACCGTCTACGAACACAACTCAGTTTTAAGACCACTTTATCATCTAAAAAATTTAGGAATAATTACTCTAGATATAGTTTCGCCATTAGAAGATAGTGATATAGTTCGTGAAATCAGCAAAAAAATTACCCCACAAACTAAACTTGTAGCCGTTACTTCAGCGTCTAACGTAACGGGCGAAGTTATGCCTATTACCAACATAGGGCTTTTAGCGAAAAGTAACGGTATAAAGTTGTTAGTTGATGGGGCGCAAGGGGCAGGACACGTTAAATTAGATATGAAAAAAGATAATATTTCTGTTTTAACGCTTGCCTGCCATAAAGGACTTTACGGTATTATGGGAAGTGGGGTTTTGGCGTTTGACGATAGTACGGAAATTTCTCCACTTACCTTTGGTGGTACGGGTATTGATACTTTTAATAAATTTCAGCCAGACGACTACCCCGAACGTTTAGAATCGGGAACGTTAAATCTTCCTGCAATATCGGCAATTTCCGAGGGCGTTGAATACGCTATGAAAAACCTTACTAATTTTTCTAAAAATCTTGAAATGGCAACCGAAAAACTTATAACAAATCTCTCGGAAATAGATGGCGTAAAAATATATTCCAAACCAAACCCCACGGGAATAGTTTCCTTTATGGTGCAAAACGTCGATAGCAACGAAATTGCACAAATTCTAAACGATAAGTACGATATAGCCGTTCGTGGAGGGTTTCATTGTGCACCGCTTATGCATAAGCACCTTAAAACTGATAGGCTGGGATTAGTTCGGGTAAGCCTTGCCGTTCAAAACACTACGGGCGAACTAAATTATTTGGTTAAAGCTGTTCGGGAAATTATAAAACTTAAATCTTTTTAAGTTCTTCTATAACTTTTTTAAGCGTTCTTTTTTGTTTGTCGTCTAAAAGTGGGTTAAGCATGTTAGCAAAACCGTCTATTTCAGCATTAGAAAGCGTGCCGTTTGCCTTGCCTTCTTTGGCTTTTTGATATATTGCTTTAAGTAGTTCGCCTTGACCTTTGCCGTCGAATTTTTTGGCTAAATCATTTACTATACCAAAAAGGTCTGATGAATTTCCTTGATTGTTTACGTAATCGTTAAAATCTTGCATAACCTATCTCCTAAAAAAATTTTTCAATATTATTCTATGAGAAACATATACTATATTGTTAGCAGGTTTTATATGGAAATATTACAGTTTTTATTGTCTTTTTTATTAAAGGATTCAAATCTTTCTTCCCTTGCGCCATTACTGGAAAAATTAAAGGAGAGCAATTTCGACTTAAAAAAAGTTCTATTAAATCTTAACCCCGAAACGATTTTTCCATTAATTAGTTCTTTTATGCAAGACAAAGGACAAAATAAAAGCCCTTCCACTTCGGGTTTCGAAGAAGAAGGACTACAAAATATATCTAATTTTGCCGACAAACAAATAGTAGAGTGTCTTAACTGTTATTTTAGCCGAGAGTGATTTCTATAGCACGTTGGAGAGCGTTAGCGTCTAGTACTTGATTTTCTATCGTAGTTGTTATGCCTACTCCTTGTATGCAAGTGGAAAAATCAGGCTGGTATATTTTTGCTGTGGTAAACTTGATGGCTTCGCCAGAGTACAGTTCGTAGGTTGTTTGCATTATGCCTTTACCGTACGTTGTGGCGTTGCCTTGAGAATCTTTACATATAACCAAATCGTTGGTGCTAAAATTACCGTCAATTTCTTGTTTACCGTAATAAAGCATTGCGCCGATTAAACATTCTGACGCTGAGGCGGTGTTCTTGTCTGCAAGAACGACCGTCTTTTTTAGCCCAACGTTATATTTGTTATAAGTGGTATAGAAAACGTCTTGTGAATCTTTTGCCTGGCTGTACACTATGGGGTTAGTTCTTTTACCATTATTATAGATTAAGTATCCTGCGATTTTACACAACACGTCTAACCTACCGCCACCATTACCCCTTAAATCCAGAATAAGTTTTGTTTTGCCGTTTTGTTTCATTAAATCAAGCGCTCCACCAAACTGAACGTCGGCGTCGCCCATAAACTCGTCTAGTTTTATAAGTGCCGTATCTGACGGCAAGTTATAATCTTCGTTTATCTCATAATTAACGGTAGAAGTATTTTTGCCGTCGGACACTACGTTTACGCTTAAAGAATTGTCAAAATATTTTACGTAGCTAGCAACGTACTCTGTTTTGGTTAAAGAAAACTGTTTATATTCACCGTTACGGTTAACTGTAATATCTAACGTCGTACTGTTTGTGTGGGTATCTAAAAAATTACTTAACGATTCAAAATCGGTGATAATAACTTTTTCGCCGTTGTCGGCTTTCAGTTTTTCTATAACGTCGTTGACTCTAAGCCCTGCATTTTCAGCTGGAGAGTTGCCGACAACCGAATATATTTTGTTAGAAGCAACAAAGCCTAACCCGTAACCCGAATAATTTCCTTGGTTTTGTTGTTTTTTTGCTTGATACTCTTCTTTAGAATAGTATACGGCGTAATCGTCTTCAGCAAGTATAGTTTTTACTATTAAGTCTAATAGCTGGTCGTTGCTAAGCTTAGTGCCGTCAGGGTTTTTAGAAATAAAAATACCTTTATCTTCTATAAGGTCTAAAACGGCGTTTAAGTTTCTTCTATCTTTGCCTTGTATTAGCGTGTTAAAAAAATAACCGCACACAAAAGAAAATACTAGTGCTAGCGCTATTACTATTCTAAGTATTATTTTTCTTTTGTTAGCGGTTCGAGAGTTGTTGTTTTCCATTTTATTTTACCAATTTATGTAATAAGGTTATAAGCCTAAACGACACGGCATCGGGAAAGTTTCTTATATTTAATCCCGTTGCTTTTTCTATTTTATCTAGTCTATAACTTAAAGTGTTCCTATGTAGATATAAAGTTCTTGCCGTTTCGCTTTGATTTAAACTGTTTTGTAAAAATTCTTCGGCAGTTTGAATCATTTCTTCATCGGAAAAAATTTCTTCAGCGCCGGGGTCAGTTAGAAGTTTTAAGTACTCTTCCAGTTTGTATTTAGGTAAATCTTCCAAAATTTTATTGAGCATATACTCTTTGAAAGAGTGTACCTGAGTTTTATGCGATTCAGTTTCAGCCATACGAACAGCCGTAGACGCTTGAACAAACGAAGTGCCAAGGTCTAAAACACTTTTAGCAATACCACCCGTATAAACTGTAACTTTTAAGCCGAGTTCATCGTAAACTGACTGAGCAATATACTCGGCGTACTCGGTAAACGAGCAGTACTCTTTAGTGGTATCATCGGAAAATTTAACGAACACGCACGAAGTTTCATCTAACGGCAAACTAAAATCTTTTGATTCGTTACCGTAGTTTTCTACAACATCGGAAACCCCCGAGACGTCGCTTTCAGTGGTTATAATCATAGCACAACAAGAACCAGTCGGTATACGATACTTTTTAACGTACTTAACAGCGTCCGAAGAAGTTATTTCCGAGTGCAATAACGCAGTTAAAAATTCTTCTTTAGATAATTGGTTGGTCTTAGAAAAAGAAGATTTTATAAGTTCTAAAATTAGGGTAGCGTAAGTAAATTCTACTTTAGTAGCGCCGTCTATTTTACCAAAATAGTCTTTATCCTTAAAAGTAAAAGAAAATATCGTGCAAGAGTTTTCAGCGTCAGTTTTAACGCCGTCAAAACGCTCGGTAACCACAATAGTTTTATCTAAACTACCAAAAATTACTTTACCGCTAAAATCAAAAACTGTAAACTCTATACCCGTATTTTGTTGTATTGAACTTAAAAAACTCTTTATATAACTTTCCATATCGATAGTTATTATACGATAATTTTTACCTTTTTTCAAGATAAATATAATAATTTTATTTAACTAACGTAAATTTTAATCAACTTTTTGTTAAATATTTAAAATAAAAGCACGCTATATTCTACTTTTAACAAAAATACAGCATGCTATGTTTTTTAGAATTCAAAATTTGTCATCTAATTAGTCTTTAATAAACTCTACAACGTCTTCAATTTTACAGTCCAAAAATGAACAAATCCTATCAAGCGTTTTCATCTCAATATTTTCATTTGCTTTTAACCTACGAATAGTTTTGCTGTCTATACCACACTCTTCCCGAAGTCTATAGGTAGAAATACCCTTTTTATCCATTGTAATAAATAATCTATCGAATTTAAACATTTTATCCCCCTTAGTGTTGACTTTTATTATTATGGGGGTTATAATCTTTTTTATTAAGGGGATATAATCCCCATTTGTGCAGGAGAAAATATTTATGGAATTATGGATGATAATTATCTTATTCTTTTTTTAGTTTCTATCTCAAACAAAAAAAGCCGAACTAAAAAGTTCGGCTTTTTAATTGTTTTAATAAATTTTATTCTTCGTCGTCGTCAACTTCTACTACTTGACCTTTTTTAGCTAATTTCTTTTCAAGTTTAAGTCTTTGTTTTTCAGCAAGCTCAGCTGCTTTTGCTTCTTCTTCAGCTTGTTTTTGAGCAAGCGCAGCGGCTTTATCTGCTTCTTCTTGTTCACGTTTTGCTTGAAGTTCAGCAATTGCTGCTTTATTTTCTTCGCTTCTTGCCATAATGGTAACTTCGGTTTCTTTGTCGAAGAGTTGGCAATGCATTACGTTTAATGCAAGTTTAACGTTGTCGCCAATTTTGGTCTTAGAACGGTTATCAACTCTTGCAGTAAGGTTAGCAACCGAGTCTAAGAAACTGCCTTCGCCTTCTTCTTCATCTGAACGAGTTTTGCAGTAAAGAATAGTTTCCGGTCCTAACGCTTCAACGATATCAACTTTAGCTTCGATAACGGGAAGTTTACCTTCGGCAACAACATCAGCACTGTCATCGATATCTTCGGGACGAATACCGAAAATAATTTCTCTGCCGGTGTTTAAGTATTTTTCTAAGTTAACGATAAGGTTTGCTTTTTCTTTGGGAAGAGCAACTTTTTCCATACCGAATTCTACGTTAACTTTGGTTTTAGTTCCTGTTAAAGTACCTTTGAAGAAGTTCATTTGAGGACTTCCGATAAAGCCTGCAACGAATTGGTTTACGGGATAGTCGTAAAGGTTTACAGGGGTATCTGCTTGTTGCATGAAACCGTCTTTCATAACTACGATTCTAGTACCCATGGTCATAGCTTCTACTTGGTCGTGGGTAACGTAAATGAAAGTGG
>JAFVOW010000064.1 GCA_017505625.1 Clostridia bacterium
CCATAATACCACCTTACTTATATTGTAATCGAGTTTTTGGTCGTTGTCAAGGAATAAAGTTACTGCCCTATACCTATTAAATTTTCTTTTTTGTATCTTTCTACGGCTTTAAGATACCTTTCGGAAATTTTAAGGGAATATCTTTGTTTTTCGTCGTACGATAACGAGTCGTACACCTTTTTATCGGTAAGTCTTCCTATTGCGTTAGACACTTCGCCTTCTTCGTCTAGAAGCGTTTTTACTTTTTGGTAAAAACTTTCTTCGTCGTCGTCGGGATTTTTAATGTTTTCGTAAACACGTTGAGAATAATACTCTTTAACCTTGCTAGGAGAAACGCCCGTGCTTTCTGCAATTTCTACTTGTTTATCTAAATTGCTTTTGTAATCCTGCCAAAACCCGTTCTTTAGGCGTAGTTTTGCTTCCTTTGCGTATTGTTTAAGTGTTTTTTGAGTGTCTGACATATTTTTCTCCGTTAATATTAGTTTTTCGACATTTTTCTTGAAAAAAAAAGAAAACCTACCAAAATAATCTTTGGTAGGTCGGTCTTTATTAACCTTTTATGCTTCTTTTTCTAGCTGCTTCGGCTTTTTTCTTTCTCTTAAGAGAAGGACTTTCATAGAATTCTTTTTTACGAAGGTCGCCGATGATGCCGTCACGAGAACATTTTCTCTTAAAACGTCTTAAAGCACTATCAATGTTTTCGTTTTCACCAACTCTAACTATGCTCATCTTTTTCACCTTCCTTTGCCCTTTGGCAGAAATTTCCTGAAACAGTATCACTAGTATATTAAAAACGTCCTTATTTGTCAACCAAATTAAGAACGTTTTTTTATTTTTTTTATTTATATTCAGAGTTATTCTTTTTTAGCGTTTTCTTCAATTACTAGTTCGTCTAAATTGCAACCGGTATCACTATTCTTAAAGAATATCAAGTACACTGCTAATGATAAAGCAATTAAAACTAGCGAGAATATTACAACCCACCAATAATGTGTTCCGTTTGTAAGAATCTTTCCTCTTATGCCGAAAATTTCTATAAACAGTATCAAAAGTGGTCCTACGTATTTTACCATAAATGCAAACACTTTACCAAAGCCACCGATTTCAAGACCGTCTTTTTCTAACGCACGGAAAGTTTGCATCGGATTAATTCTTTGCTTTACCGAAGTAGACTTATCTATAAACCAACCGATTGCAAGGCAAGAAAACAATGCTCCAACAGGCATTAGAACGGTGTTAGTCATTTCGTCTAAAAACGTCAACAAGTCAAAACCAAATAGCGTTATTGCACCGTCGAACGCACCACCTACCGACCAAGCGATAGGAATTGAGATAACAAAACACAAGCCACAAAGAATAATCGTTGCTTTTTTTCTTTGAATTTTGAATTTTTGTATAACGAACTGAGTTGCCACTTCTAGTAATGATATAACTGACGTTAACGCTGCAATTACCACCATTGCAAAGAAAAGGAAGGATACTACCTGACCAAAACTTCCCATTTGAGCAAAAATTTGTGGTAGAACGGTATACATTAAGGTTACGCCACCGAGTGCGTCAGTACCTAAAAGTTCGGGTTGAAGTGCCCCTACCGCAGAGAAAATTGCAAGACCACCGATTAAAGCAACTAAAGTATCAAATATCGCTATCATAGCAATAGATTTGCCGATTTTAATTTCATTTCCCGTGTACGAGCCGTACGAAACCATAATACCCATACCTAGCGACAACGAATAGAACGCTTGTCCCATAGCGGCAAGCACGCCGTCAAAACCTAAAGCCGAAAAGTCGGGGTTAAGATAAAAGTCTAGACCTTTACCAACGCCTTCACCAAGGAATAAGCAATATACTGCTACGATAACTAAAAGCATAAATAAAATAGGCATTAATACTTTTGATGCTTTTTCTATACCACCTTTTACACCACCCATAATAACTATGCCTGCTAAAAGCATAAAAATAAGCGTATAAAAAATCGGTTCAAAGGGGTTAGAAATAAACGCACCGAAAAAGGTTGGACTACTGTTAGTCGCTTGTTCTATAGGTTGAAAAGAGTTGGTTGCAAACTTAAACGTCCAACCACCTAAAACGCTATAATAACAAATGATTAAAAAGGGAATCACTATTACTAGCAAACCTACGAAACCTAGATTTTTATTGGTTTTGGCGTATGCCGTAACGGGATTTGCTTGTGCACGGCGACCGAGATACATTTCGGCAACCAACACGATAGACCCCATAAGTAATACACATAAAATGTACACGATAACAAACGCTGCACCGCCGTTAGCACCCGTTTTATATGGGAAACCCCATAAGTTTCCTAATCCTACTGCCGAACCAGCTGCGGCTAAAATAAAACCAATGCCACTAGCAAAGCCGTTTCTTTTTTTAGTTTCTGTCATAACTACTCCAGCAAAATTTTTTTACTCGAACAATTCTAATACAAAAATCTAATTTTGTCAATGTTTACGCACTAAAAAAGCAGTACATGTTGTACTGCTTCTGATTTATTTACTACTTTCGTATATTATTTTTGCTATTACTGAAGAAAAACCGTGATTACAACTAGCTTCCGTTGTATCGTGTTCCCATAAAGTTCCCGTTTTTTCCGCCATATTATAGAAATAATCTTTACACTCGTTTAGTATTCTTTGATTTTGGTTTTTAGTAAGCAACCATAAATATCTTAAATAGTACCCGATAAACACGTTGCTTTTAGATACGTTAGGATAACC
>JAFVOW010000065.1 GCA_017505625.1 Clostridia bacterium
CTTTTACTTTAATAACTTGCCAACCCATTGCTTCGTGGCGTTTACCAACGTCTTCGTTAAAGGTTATGTTAACGTTGCCTTCTATGGTGATGTCGTTTTTATCGTAGAATACGATAAGTTTAGAAAGTTTAAGAGCACCTGCTAAAGAAGCGGCTTCGTTTTCGATACCTTCTTGCATACAACCGTCTCCACAAAGAGCGTAGGTGTAGTGGTTTACAATATCAAAACCTTCTTTATTAAATTTGTTTGCAAGATATTTTTCCGCAATAGCCATACCAACAGCGTTAGCAATTCCTTGACCAAGTGGGCCGGTAGAAGTTTCTACGCCAGGGCAAACACCGTATTCTGGGTGGCCAGCAGTTTTTGCACCGAGTTGACGGAAATTCATAATATCTTCTTTTTTAAGGCCAAAGCCGAAAAGATAATACAAAGAGTAGTCTAGCATAGAAGCGTGGCCTGCAGAAAGAACGAATCTATCGCGGTTATCGAAAGACGTATCTTTATTATTAAAGGTCATATTAGTAAAAATAGAATAGCCGATGGGCGCAGCGCCTAATGGCATGCCGGGGTGGCCAGACTTTGCTTTTTCAATTGCTTCTGCCGAAAGAACTCTAATTGCGTTAATAGTTAGTTGTTTTACGTTATCCATTATATCCTCCTCGAAAAACGCAAGGCGAACGCTAAAATCTTTAGTGTATAGTATTTTTTCGTTACGCCGAACATATTTTAAGTATATTATAAATCAAAAACCGATTATTTTCAAGTTTTTTTTAATGCATTTAGGGTAAAATAATATAAAAACTTGACACTATTCTTAAAGTGTGATATAAAAACCATATCGATTTAATATTTTTTTAAAAAGAGGCTATATGAAAGACATTCAATTAATAATAAACTACGTGCCGGAATCCATGCCCAAAGGTCTAGCAATTAGTACTGCCATAGTATATTTACTAGTAGGTTTAGCATTATACGTTTTGCGCTCGATAGGTTTATTCGTACTTGCAAAAAAACGCGATATAAAGGGGAAGGCGCTTGCGTTCGTTCCGTATTTATGGGTATACGTAATGGCAAAACTTATAGGTAGAGCGTTTTTTTTCCAAAAAGAATTCAAGGGCTTTGCCGTATTTGCCTGCGTTGTTTCGACGCTCGTTGGTTTGATAGAACTTGCTATTAATATCTTAGTATACTATCCTATAATAGGTTTTTATCTTCAGGGTGGAGAAGTAGTAATTGCGTTAATGGAAGGTGTTTCGGTAAATAATACTTACTACGCTTATCCGTTTGTTAGTGGTTTATATCTAAAAGACTTTTTAATGCCATACGCTAACGTTTATTCGGTTGAAAAATTAATTTTCGCATTAAATACGATAAGCGAAATACTATCCATAGTAAGTTTTATCGTTACAGTGTTTATATACATTTTCTTATTCAGAAAATACTGGCCAAAACACTATATACTCGCAACTTTCTTATGTTTAGCATTTAACGTTTTTGGTATATTAATTTTCTGTTTAAGAAAAAAAGAA
>JAFVOW010000066.1 GCA_017505625.1 Clostridia bacterium
ATACTCCACTATACTTTTGTTTAATTATAGTATAAAAAAATCAGTTTGTAAATAAGTTTATAGATAAATTTGCAAAATAATGACAAAAAAAGTTTATAATTGATTAAAAATGTGTTATAATCACTATGTATGACATGGTTTTAATTAAACCATTTTAGGAGAGTTTTATGTCTACGAGAGAAGAACTAAATCTTTTTTTACAAAGTGCTGACGACCTTATTGAAGGCAAATATATTTTAGCCGATATTAAAATCGTCAATTTACTAAAGTCAATAGCCGTTTCTAAAACGCTTTTGGCACTTTTTGAAAACTGTTTAAGAAACTTCGATTACCACGAAGCAAAAAACAGATTTTTAGTAAAAAACAAGTACTTGTCTGATGAAAAAGGCGAGTTTGTTGCCCCTCAGTCGTCGAGAGAACTACTTGCGTTCGTGTTTAACGTGTTAATGGACGTAGATTCTAAGCGAGTAAGTTTAGGCGATTTTGTAAACAAGTATTTTTACGAAGACGGTAGCTTTTCTTCGGCGTACACTAACTTTATTTCGGCTATGATAAAACCGTTCAAAGAATCGGTAAAAATTATTATGGAGGGTGTCATCGACGGTAAGCTTCAAGACCCGTTAGAAGCACTTACCGAAGCCGAAGAACGTGAAGCAAAAGAAAAAGCCGAGCAAGAACGCCGTGACAAAGAAAACCTAGAACTCTCTAAAAAAGCGTACGGCGAAAGCGTTCTAAAAATCAAAGAAATACTACTTGCCGACAAAACTAAAATAAAAGAAAGCAAAAAGACCGACCTAGAGAAAAAAGAAATAATCTTGATAATAGATATGCTTGCTAACGTTATAACAAGCGAAGATACCGATGCAATAGATTACGCTTTCACGGCGTATAAATATATGGCGAAAGTGTACAAGTTTAGTTTTTTTGGAAAAATCAAAAAAATCAGCAATTTGTTAAAGGACATTTACAATGAACTTAGATGAAAAAACCTTGACTGCTGAGTATATTTATAAAGGCAAGATACTAAACCTTAGAAAGGACAAGGTAGAACTTCCCAACGGCAGAGAGGCTGTTAGAGAAATAATAGAACACAGTGGTGGAAGTGCCGTATATTGCGAAATGGACGGCAAAGTTTTAATGGTAAAACAGTTTAGATACCCTTATAAAAAACAAATTTTAGAAATTCCCGCAGGCAAACTAAACCCCGGTGAAAATCCAGAAACTACCGCAATACGAGAACTCGAGGAAGAAGGCGGTGTAAGGACGAAAACTGTAGAACTTATACAAACAGTGTATCCGTCTACGGGGTATACCGAAGAAATTATATACATTTACCGTGCAAAAGACGTGGTAAAAACCAAAACGCACTTAGACTTAGACGAGTTTTTAGATAGCGTTTGGATAGATAAACAAACTTTAAAAGAAATGGTGAGAAAAGGCGAAATTAACGACGCAAAAACGCTTATTGCCTTGCTTTCCGAATTATAATTTTTACGATAATAGAGGCTAGAACATTGAAAAGAGAAGACGTAAGAAACGTTGCGATTATCGCACACGTAGACCACGGCAAAACTACGCTTGTTAACGAATTACTAAAACAAGGTGGAATATTCCGTGACAATCAAGAAGTAATGGATAGAGTTATGGACTCTGGCGATTTAGAAAGAGAAAGGGGAATAACTATTCTCGCTAAAAACACGTCGGCGTTCTATAACGGTGTAAAAATCAACATAGTAGACACGCCTGGCCACGCCGATTTTGGTGGCGAAGTAGAACGTGTTTTAAAAATGGTAAACGGCGTTTTGGTATTAGTAGACGCTTGCGAAGGACCAATGCCACAAACTCGTTTCGTTATGCAAAAAGCGTTAGAACTTAACCATAAACTAATCATAGTAGTTAATAAAATAGACCGTCCCGATGCAAGACTATCAGAAGTTGAAGACGAGATTTTAGAACTTTTATTTGACTTAAATGCAAGCGACGAACAAATCGATAGCCCCATTATTTACTGTTCAGGTCGTGCAGGAACAGCAACCACCGACTACAGAAACCCAGGCAAAGATTTAACACCGCTTTTCGATGCAATAATAAATTATTTCGAGCCACAGGAAGTGGATATGGACGGCGATTTTCAAATGCTTGTTTCTTCAATAGATTATAGCGAATACGTCGGCGTTATCGGTATAGGTAGGGTAGAACGTGGCAAAGCAACCGTCAATATGGACGTAAAAACTTGCAACTATAATATTCCCGACCTATGTAATAGCGGAAAACTTGTAAGTCTATACCAAATCGAAGGTCTAAATAGAGTACAATGCGAAGAAATCAAAGCAGGCGACATCGTCTGTATCAGCGGTTTAGAGAAACTTTCTATTGGCGATACCGTCTGTTCGGTTAACAACGTAGAACCCGTGCCGTTCGTAACTATATCAGAGCCGACCGTTGAAATGACTTTCTCGGTAAACGATAGCCCGTTTGCTGGTAAAGAAGGTAAATTCGTTACCACTAGACATTTAAGAGATAGACTATTTAAGGAAACCTTAAAAGACGTTTCTCTTCGTGTAGAAGAAACCGATTCAGCCGACTCGTATAGAGTTTGTGGTAGGGGCGAAATGCACCTATCAATTCTAATTGAAACTATGCGTAGGGCAGGTTACGAGTTCCAAGTAGGTGCTCCTAAAGTTTTATATAAAGAAGAAGACGGTAAAATTTTAGAGCCGATAGAAAAACTCGTAGTAGACGTTCCAGAAGATAAAACGGGTACGGTTTTCTCTAGCATGGGCGTTAGAAAAGGCGAACTTTTAACTATGGAAAACGTCGGTAGCCGTATAAGACTAGAGTTCAAAATCCCGGCACGTGGCTTGTTCGGATATAAAAGTCAGTTTTTAACCGAAACTCGTGGCGAGGGCGTGTTCAATACAATCGGCTACGGTTACGAAGAATTTAAGGGCGATATCGAACGCCGTTCGACGGGTTCACTAGTTGCTTTTGAAACGGGCGAAGCCGTAACCTACGGACTATTTAACGCACAAGGACGTGGTCAACTCTTTATCGGTGCGGGTACACAAGTTTACGAAGGTATGGTAGTAGGCGTTTCGCCTAAAAGCGAAGATATCTCAGTAAACGTGTGCAAGAAAAAACACCTTACTAACACTCGTGCATCAGGGTCAGACGACGCACTAAGACTAGAAACACCTAAAATTATGAGCCTAGAAGAAGCCATGGAGTTTTTAGGCGACGACGAACTTTTAGAAATCACTCCTAAAAATATCCGTATAAGAAAGAAGACTTTAAATACTGAAATGCGTCTAAAACGCAAAGCCAGAGGTCTAGAATAGAAATTGTTTTAGAATAAAACTAACCCCTTATCCGATTTTGGATAAGGGGCTATTATCTTTTAAATATCTTTTTTCCCCACTAAACTGTCTAACGAAACGTCAAAAAGTTTAGCAAGTTTAAGGAAATTTTTTAAGCTGGGATAAGCCTTACCTAACTCATACGCTTGATATGATTGATATCTAATACCAAGCTCATTAGCAACGTCTTGTTGTGTCCATTGTTTACCACGTTTTAGGGGTAAATGTTCTCTTAAATACTGCAACTCACGACCTAAATTTTTAAGTTGTTTATCAATTTTTTTATCCATAATAATATTATATAGTTTAAAACTGTATGTGTCAAGATGTGAAGGGAGAAAAAAGAGAAGATGACCCAAAAGCCATTGTGGAAATTATAAAAAACGGCATACAGTTTGCAACTGTATAGACTATGTTAATCGAAATAAAATATATTAATCGAATAGGTTGTTGTGCAAATATGGTTTATACAGTTTATAACTGTGTGGAGAGTTGTTAAAGTAGTCAAACGGTCGGTGTAGAGAATTGCCTATAATAATCTAAAAGAATATTGTTGTACAGTTTAAAACTGTGCAGTTAAATTCAGCAAGGTTGATTGGTGGTGGGGCAATATTTTTATACAGTTTATAACTGTATGCGTGTTAAGGGTAAATTTAGAGAAAATGAATAGTATTATAAATAATTATTTTTTATTGCAATGTTGGGATTATATGTGATATAATAAAAACGGCACGTAAACTAAATATTATGAAAATGAGTAGGCAATGGGGATAATATTCTCTTTTTTAGACATACTCCCATTATAGCAATTTGTTCAAAATGCAAATTCCAAAATGGGAGTGCTTAGTCATTTTCGTTTAGTTTATGTGCCAAGTAAACGGAGTTTGCGTTTTTGTGCGCTGACTTCGGTTGGCGCATTTTTTTATTTTAAGGAGGTTTTTATGAAAAAACTATTTTTACTAATTGCAACAGTATTGTCTTTAAGTTGTAGTTTGTTGTTTGTCGGTTGTAGTGACCAAAGTGGTAACACTAACGACGACCAAATAAGACAAGTATACAATACCTACGTAGTGTATGCTGAAAGTAACGGAGAAACACCTTTAAGTTACGAAGATTGGCTTGCTAGTATTAAAGGCGAAAAGGGAGATAAAGGAGATAAGGGCGAAACGGGTGCAAACGGAAATGACGGTGTAACACCTATTATCGAGATATCTAACGACGGCTATTGGGTAATCAACGGAGAAAAAACTGAATATAAAGCAATAGGCAAAGATGGGGTTGACGGTGCAAATGGTGCTAACGGACAAGACGGCAAAAATGGTAAAGACGGTGCAACACCTATAATCGAAATAATAGGTGGTTATTGGTATATCAATGGAGAAAACTCTGGTGTAAAAGCCGAGGGTAAAGACGGTAATAACG
>JAFVOW010000067.1 GCA_017505625.1 Clostridia bacterium
AACACTCGGTATATTCGTGCATTAAAAGGTTTTCAAAAATTGTTGCCTTAGTGTCAATTAAACTGCCGTATTGGGTAACGTGGTCTTCTTCTACCATACCGATTTCGGCGTAGAGTTCTCTACCTTTTTGCGTTTTATAGAACTGCGATATGTTCATATAGTAGTTCATTGTTTGTTGTTCGGCGGCAGTTATAATACCTACGTCAAGTTTAGTAATTGCGTCGGCAGTTTTGTTGTTAATAGACGGTTTAACCGTATCAAAAGGATGACGGTGATGTGCTATCGTCGGACGGCCAGGCATAATTTCCGTGTAAGCACCAACTAGTCGTTCAGCGTGTATTCCTTGGTCCATTTCAAGCATATTAGCATAACGATACAAGTGGTCGAAATCTTCTAATAGGGCAAAGTCAAGTGCCTTTTTAACGTTTTTATCAGTTGCACGTTTTGCTAAAAACGCCGTTAAGTCTACGGCTAGTTGTTCATAACCAATAGTAGTTTCAAGCAAAGTTTCGTCGATGGGTTTTAACAGCGATATAAGTTTTTGTTGCTGTTGTTCACTACGGCGAATTAACGCAACCTCACGTCTTGCGTCGTTGTCGGGATAATGACGGTTAAAGTGGTGTTTGCACCAAGTTGCTTCGTATTCAGTACCGTTCATTAAAATACAACGTGTTTTAGTGTACGGACTAACGGCGTTTTTGTCATAAGGTTTTACCGATAAATCTTTTAAGCTCATTATGATACTATCGGGTTTTTTGGGTTTTAGTTCAAAAGGGTTTACTTTCATAATTTATTTTCCTCCGAAAAGGTTATTGCCGAAAAATACAAAATTAAACAAGCCGTAGAAATTATATTTTCACTTGAAAATCAAACGCCTTGGTGGTACAATATTATTAATAACTAAAAAGGAAATCTTATTATGAAAGGTGCAACGCTGTGCTTTGTCATTCGTGGCGACGAAATTTTAATGATAAACAGAAACAAACCACCGTTTATGGGTTTATGGAACGCCGTTGGTGGTCATATTGAAGACGGCGAAACGCCCGAGCAATCGGCAATCAGAGAAATTAAAGAAGAAAGTGGTATTAAGGTAGAAAAAGTAGAATTACAGTCGGTGTTTACGTGGAATTACGACGACGAAACGGGATACGTGTTCACGGCAAAACTCGGTGGCGGCAATTATGACGGTATTATAAAAAGCGATAGCGAGGGAATAACTGCGTTTAAGAAAATCGATTGGATAATAAATCCTAAAAATTATGGCGTAGTGGAAGACTTAAAGGTTTTCATAAAAGATATTAAACTCGGCGAAAAACACAACTATCACATGGTGTACAAAGACAAAACTTTGGTAGACGTTTTGGTTAGAGATTAAATTAAATAATACTTGCAAGATATTAAATGTTTTTAATAAAATATTTTATTCCTTTAAGGAGTAAATTGTTTTATAATGTAGTAAAAGCGTAAAGGAGAAGGCTCATGAAAAAGTACGTAATAGTAGGTGCAGGTTCACGTTGCTCGTATATGTTTGTAACGGCATTATACGAAGGTGTAAACAAGGACGATATAATTTTATCGGCAGTTTACGATACGAATATTAAACGTAGCGAGTTTTTGGCTGAAAAGATTAAAAAGATTACCGACCGCAAGGCAACGGTTTATACCGACTTCGACGTTATGTTAGATACTGAAAAACCCGACGGTGTTATTGTAACGAGTACCGACTCTACTCACCACGAGTACATTATAAAAGCGTTAGAAAAGGGTTGCGACGTAGTAAGCGAAAAGCCTATGACTAACACTTACGAAAGATGTCTTGCTATTCGTGAAGCTGAAAAGAAAAGCGGTAAAAACGTTACTGTTACTTTTAACTGTCGTTTTATGCCTTATTTTGCTAAGATTAAAGAACTTCTAAAAAGCGGAATTATCGGTAAGCCCTTAGCAGTTAACTATGAATATAGATTAAACCGTGTTCACGGTGGTAGTTATTTTAAGCGTTGGCATAGACTTATGGAGTTTTCTGAAAGCATGTATCTTCATAAGAGTACTCACCACCTAGATATTGCTAACTGGTTAATCGACGACGAGCCTATGACTGTTTCGGCAATTGCGAATAGAGTGTATTATGGAGACCCGAGTAAGTCGTTTGGCGAACGTTGTTCTACTTGTCCAAAAGCTTCCGAGTGCCAATCTTATGAACCGTTAAACGATGAAGAAAGTCAATCACTTTATTTTGGCGAAGCAGAAAAAGTAGACGGATATCGTCGTGATAGATGTTGTTTCTTGCCTGATACCGATATCTACGATAATATGACGTTAGGTGTTCAGTATAAAGGCGGGGCAATTCTCACCTATACCTTAAATATGTTCTCGGCTAACGAAGGTTTCAAAATCGTTATAACCGGCGAAAAAGGAACGCTAGAAGCAGGTGAGATTTACGTGGGAAAAGGCTCTAGACCCGATTACCTAATAAGAGTTTTATATCCCGACGGAACGGTAAACGATATCGTGTTCGAAAAAGCAAAAGGCAGTCACGCAGGTGGGGACGTAAAACTTATAAAAATGATTTTCGGTTCTGAAAAAATTGCCGACCCGTTAGGTCAACACGCAGGCAGTTTCGACGGTGTTAAGTCGGCTATGATAGGCATTGCCGCTAATATCAGTATCAAAGAAAAGAAAACCGTAGATTTAACACCATATTTAGATAATTTAAGATAAATATATTAAAAACACAATAAGTCGTTCGCAAAATTTCTTGCGAACGATTTTTTTATTCTTTTAGTACACTAAATTTACTAAAAGCATTGACTTTTTATATCAAAATAGGCTAAAATTTAAGGTATGTTAGGCGTACTTATAAACACGGCTACGGTAATCGTCGGAAGTATTATCGGGCTACTTATTAAAAAGGGAATAAATGAGAAATTTTCGTCGGCTATCATGACTGTTATTGGCCTTTGCACGATAGTGATGGGAGTTCAAGGAGCTTTGGAAATTTCCAATGCTATCATCATGATTGTTTCTTTGGTTATAGGAACGCTTCTCGGTATGCTTATGCGTATTTCTCGTGGTATAGAAAAACTCGGCAACCTAGTGGAAACTAAGTTTAATCGTGGCGAAGAAAAGGTGTCCATTGCTCAAGGCTTTATAACTGCAAGTTTATTGTTTTGCGTAGGCGGTATGACTATAGTTGGTTCGTTAACTGCGGGAATTTCGGGCAATAACGATATCCTTATTGCTAAAGCTATGTTAGACCTTATTTCTTCCTGTGTTCTTGCTAGTACTTTAGGTTTAGGCGTACTGCTTTCATCTATATTTGTGTTTGTCTTGCAAGGTGGGTTAGTTTTATTGTCGGGGCTAATCGGTGGACTTTTAACCGATATGGTGCTAATAGGTGATATAACGGCAGTCGGTGGGGTTATGATGATAGCGCTAGGACTTAACCTTGTTAAAATCACCAAAATAGAGGTGGCGGACATGTTGCCTACATTTATAGTCGTTGTTCCCATTTATTATCTAATTGGACTTTTGGGTATATAATTTATGGATAAAATACAAAGTTTTAAGGTCAATCACCTAAAATTAGAACCTGGACTATACGTTTCCCGTAAAGACGTTTACTCGGGCGTTACGGTTACTACTTTTGATTTAAGGTTTACTCGTCCTAACGTAGAACCCGTTATAGACCAACCGGCACTACACGCTATCGAGCATTTAGGTGCTACCTTTTTTAGAAATTCTAAAATAAAAGAAAAGGTTATCTATTTTGGACCCATGGGTTGTAGAACAGGGTTTTATTTGGTAACTTTCGGAGATTTAACAAGTTTAGACGTCTACGACCACGTCATTGATGCTTGCGACTATATTATCAATTTCGATGGAAAAATTCCAGGTGCAAGCCCCGTAGAGTGCGGAAACTATTTAGAACTTAATTTAAGCATGGCAAAATATTTTGTTCAAGTTTACAAAAATAGATTAATAGAAAATAAGTGTTTTGAGTATAAGGAATAGATATGGAAAATTTAAATAACAAACAATTAAAAGTATCTATCCTTACAGTCGTATATAATTGTCAGGACACGATTTCGATGGCAATAGAATCAGTTCTTAAGCAAACGTATCCTAACGTAGAGTATATAGTTATAGACGGTTGTTCTACCGATAATACTTTAGAAATTGTTAAGTCGTATCAAGAAAAATTCGACCAAGCCGAAGGGAAAACTCTTACGGTTGTATCAGAAAAAGACAACGGTATGTACGATGCATTAAACAAGGGAGCGAAGATGTGTTCGGGAGAAATTGTCGGTCAAATTAACGCCGATGATTATTACGAACAAGACGCCGTTTGTAAAATGGTAGAACTCTATAATAAAGAGAACTACGATATTGCATGGGCGAATCTTAATATTTTAAGGGGCGAAAAGAAACTAGTAAAAAAAGCAAAACTTAAAGGGTTATGGGTAACTTCTAAATTTTGCCATCCGACGATGTTTTCTAAAAGACAAATCTTGTTAGAATTTCCATACGCTTGTCGCCAAATGGACGATGATTTCGATTACGCTACTAGGGTGTATAAAGCAGGCAAAAAGATTTGTGTTTTAGACGAGGTTATCGCTAATTATAGCCTTGGTGGTATGAGCACTAAGAGAAGCCTTAAAAATATGCGAAAGCGTATTAAAATGAAATACGGTACGTATAGACGTCATGGGTTTTCAAGATTTTACTGGTTTAACTGCTTTTTCGTAGAACTTGCCAAATTTATTCTAGGAAAATAATATGAAGGTTTTAATAATAAACGAGGTTTGTGGCATTGGAAGTACGGGCAGAATAGTAGAAAGCATCGCAAACGATTTTATAAAAGAAGGGCACGAAGTAAAAATAGCTTACGGAAGATACGGACATACTTCTGAAAGTTCTAAAAGTATTGCCGTAAGAATAGGTAAAGATTTAGACGTAAAATTTCACGCTTTAATGACTAGACTTACTGACAAACACGGTTTTTATTCTCGTCGTGCAACCAAAAAGTTTCTAAAATTTGCTAGTGAATATAATCCCGATTTAGTTTGGATGCACAATATTCACGGCTACTTTATTAACGTGGAAATGCTATTTGATTGGATAAAATCACGCCCCGATATGCAGGTTAAATGGACGCTTCACGATTGTTGGTCGTTTACGGGTCATTGTGTTCACTTTACCTACGCTAAATGCAATAAATGGAAAACAGGGTGCTATTCTTGTCCGGAAAAAAATCGTTATCCTAAGGCGTTATTATCAAACGCAAAACGCAATTATATAAGAAAAAAACGTGCGTTTACCGGTGTTAAAAACATGACGATGATTGCTTCTTGCAATTGGATTAAAGAAAAACTACAAGAAAGCTTTCTAAAAGAGTATCCTATCGTTATGGAATATAATAATATTGACCTTAGTGATTTTTATCCAATGGAAAGCGATTTTAGAAAGATTTATCAGTTAGAAGATAAAAAACTAGTATTAGCCGTTGCAAGTTCATGGACGGATAGGAAAGGTCTTTTAGACCTAAACGAGATAGTTATAAAACTGCCACCAGATTATAAGGTGTGTGTGGTAGGCGTAACCGAACAACAAATAAAAAATCTTGACGGTAGAATTCTTGCTATTACTAAAACCAATAGCAAACGTCAGCTTGCTGAAATATATTCAACTGCCGACGTGTTTATTAATCCTACCTATGAAGACACCTATCCTACGGTTAACTTAGAAGCAAGGCGTTGCGGTACGCCCGTAATCACTTATCGTACGGGTGGAAGCGTTGAAAGTGTTAGAGAAGACTTAATAGTAGAAGTTGGCGATATTGACGGACTAGTACAAAAAATTATAACCGTTGCACAAGATAAAACTAAATTTTTATAAAGAATAAACCCTAAGAGACTTTCTCTTAGGGTTTAGTATTAGTTAAAGTATTATCTATAAATTCTTAAGGTGTTTGAAACGATTTCTACTTCAAACGGAATACCGTCGTAAAGTTCGCCGTCTACGTTAACGGTGACAGGGCTGTCAGTTATAATTTTAACTGATTTCATTTTTTTGTGGGTGGTTTCCTTCATGTTTAGAATATTGCCTTTCTTTAGTTTGGTAAAGGCTTTAATTATTCTAAATAACCCCATTTCTTTAACTGCAACAAAGTCTAGGTAATTGTCGCTAGCGTTTGCATCAGGGCAAAGTTTTATTCCGCCACCGTATCTCGTGCCGTTTGCAATTCCCGCAATAAACGAACGATAATGCTCTGTTTTTCCGTCAATTACCGCATCAAATTCTATGTACTTAAAATTTAGAAGTGTCTTTATTAAAGACCAAGTATAACCAAACTTGGTTTTCTTTTTTAACGAGTTATAACGTTTTAGAACGTCAACGTCAATGCCCGTACCTATAATATTAAGTCCTCTAACACCGGGCATTTGCATAAAATCAGTATATTTTGGCGTTCCGTCTAAAATAACGTCTAGCGCTTCAACGGGGTCAGTAGGCAGACCTATTGCCGAAGCAAAATCGTTGCCCGTTCCACAAGGTATAATACCTAAAGTGCATTTATCAAATTCACAAAATCCGTTTAGGACTTCGTGTATAGTACCATCTCCACCGACGGCAATAATTGTAGTTGCACCGTTTTTAATAAGTTCTTCGGTTTTAGTTCTTGACTGTTTTAATTGGTGGGTAATATGAATAGTGTACTCTACGTTTCTCTCTTTTAATCTGCTTTCAAGTTTAGCGAGAACGCTATGCATTTTTTTTCCATTTTTCCCACCAGCCATGGGGTTGGCAATAAAATCTAACATATTTTCTTCCGTTAAGTTTAATAAAAACATTTTACTATAAAAACAATTAAAAGACAAGTTTATTTATTATTTTATATATTTTATTTTTATTAAGCCATAAAATATGGTAATATATAACTATGAAAATTCCGTTTAACAACAACTTAATTGGTTTATCTAAAATCCTGAGTGCTCCACTTTACGCTGTTGGGGGATACGTTCGAAACTATTTAATCGACGGAAGTATCTCAACTGATATAGACCTTTGTTCTAGTGTAGGTAGAGAAGAATTATTAAACTCATTAAATAAAACGGGGTTTAAGGTTGTTTGCGAGTACCCACGAACACGCACGGTTTTGTTTACCGACGGAAAACAAAAATACGAATTTACGGCTATGAGAGTAGACGGCTACACGGGTGGCGGACATAAACCTATGGTTACCGTGTATACAGATGATATTTATGAGGACGCTCGTCGTCGTGATTTTAAGTGCAACGCAGTTTATTACGATATAAAATCAGAAAAACTAGTAGACCCGTTAAACGGTATAGAAGATATAAAAAATAAAGTACTAGATACGGTAAAATTCCCCGACCAAGTATTTTGTAATGACGGTTTGCGTCTTATGAGGCTTGCGAGATTTACCGGTGAATTAGGTTTTACGCCAACATGGGATGTTTTGCAATCAGCAAAAAATTTTGCTGACAATATTTTAGAAATTGCTCCAGAACGTATAGCCGAAGAATTGAAGAAGATTTTAGTTAGCGACACTAAATATTCTTTTTCAGCTAAGGACGGACATTATAAAGCGTTAAAGGTTTTAGATAGGACGGAAGTTTTAGATAGAATTATCCCTGAACTTACTTTAGGTAGGGGACTTACGCAACGCAAAGACTACCATAATTACGACGTTTTAGAACACACCTTAAAAGCCGTACTATATTCAGATAAAGAAATAAGACTTTCGGCACTGTTACACGATTTAGGAAAGCCCAAGCAGTTTATAGAAACCGGTAAATTTTATCAGCACGATAAAGTAGGTTCAGAACTTGTAAAAATTGTTTTATCAAGACTAAAATTTGATAAACATACTATAAGGGAAACGGCGTTTTTAACAAGATTTCATATGCTTGATATGGACTTAAAGCTAAGAACGAATAAACTTAGAAAATTTATTGTAGAAAATTTTTCTATGATGGAAAAACTACTGAAATTAAAACAAGCAGATTTTTCTGCTTGCAAAGACGATTTAAGCGTTTGCCCGACGGTGCTTAAATGGCAAGAAGAAATTATAAAAATGCAATCGGACGGAACTCCCTTTTCTGTAAAAGAACTCCAAATTACTGCTAGCGAGATGCTAGATTTAGGAATAGATGCTAATAAAATTAGCGGGATATTAAAAGAACTGTTAAGCCAAGCAGTTGTAAATCCTATAATCAATCAAAAAACCACTCTAATTGCCATGGTTAATAAATATACAAACTAAAACGAGTATTTATTGACAATATAAGCCTATGGTAGTATAATTAAAACATCATTTTTAGGAGAGCGTATAAATGGAAGAAAATCAAACGCCAAAACAACAAGGACCCGAAGAAAAAAAGGCACTTAAACAAAAAAGAAAAGAGCAAAAAAAACTTGCTAAAATGAAAAGGAGAAGCAGGTGTAGACATCTTAAAAACTTTTTGTGGTGGTTAACCGGTGTTTTAACTCCGGCAATTTTGCTTGTAATAGTAATAGCGGTTGGAACGTTCTTAATCCCTATTTCCACTTACTTTAAATGGGCGGGCATAGAAAATCCAGATGAGTACGTTAGTCAAGAGATAGCAAATAAGAACTTGTTTAATGGGATAACCGGCGTTACCGAATACACAATGGAAGACGTTCCCGCTGTAAGATTATTAATCAATACTCTCTCTGATACCCTTAGTGAAATAGAGGTTAACGGCAATACCGTAATTAAAGTAGATAGACAAAAGTTAGAGTCTTTAGGAAATTATAAAATTATAGACGATATTCCAGAACTTTTTGAGGACTACGTAAGCTGTTTAAGCGTTGTTGTTACTATAAGTGATTTAGGTGTAGACTTGGGCGATATTGGTCAAATTCCCACCATAAACACTTTTGAAGAAGTAAAAGAAGACACCGATTTAACCAAGCGCTTAACAGATGGTACGCCTTTAGCAATTCCACAGTTATATTATTTTGATGCAAATCAATTATCTTCTAGTTCGGGTGGCGCTACTACTTTTTCTACTACACAACAAACTCCTGATTATAGACGTGCATTTAAAAACGACAGCAATTTTGTTGACGAACTCTCTACGTTAAATGCTGATCAAATTAATGCTTTAAAGTACTATTATCCTGCACTAGACCACGTACCTGCAGTAGATTTCATGGCAGTGTTTGGACCACGTTTTAAAATGACCACCGTCGTTTCCTTGTTAAACCTATTTGCGCCTGTTGAAGAAGACGGATTATTTAATAAAATTCTGGGCGGCGAAACCATTGAAACAATCGGAAGCCTAGATATGACCGATATTAAACTCGTAGACGTCTTAGACCCACCATCTAGCGAACTCCCAGGTAAAGACGATCCAGATTACGAAAGTAAAATGGAAGCGTATAACAAAAACAGAGAAATTTACGATATTTTGAAAGATTGTACGGGTAAAAATAGTTACGAGGAAATTTCGTTAAGCGACCTTACTAATATGAATACTAACGATATCGTATTGGCAGACTTTATTGATGCTCCCACGTCGGATACGCCTTGCGAAAAACCCGCTGTAGGTGACCCCGACTATGAAAATAAAATGGAGGCTTATAACGCTTATCACAAAAATAGAAAACTTTACGATATTTTATTAGACGCTTCTGATATTACGTTTGAATCGTGCGAAACGTATAGAACGTTAAAATTAAAACATCTACAAAATATTAATATAGACCTCGTAAAACTCGTAACGGTAATTGAGGCGCCGTCTACCTATAAACCAACTATATGCGAAGAAAATTATCAAGAGAAATTAGACGCATACAACAATAACCGTGAAATTTATAGTATTTTGCTTGATGCAACAGGCAAAAGCGCATACGAAGAAATTACCATACATGACCTTTCTAGTATAAACGTTGACAACGTTATTCTTGCAGATATTTTAGAAGCGCCGACATCTGACGTTAAATGTGAAAAACCCAGTGAAGACGACCCGGACTATGATAGAAAAATGCAAGAATATGATGCATATCATAAAAATAGAAAACTCTACGATATTTTGCTAAATGCTTCGGGCATTGAGTTTGAAGATTGTTCTTCGTATAGACAAATAACTGTAGCAAGCTTAAAACAAATTAACGTTGACGATATTAAACTTTCAACTGTTCTTGAAGCACCGTCTGATTATAAACCTACGTTGGGCGAAGAAAATTATCAAGAAAAGTTGGACGCTTATAATAGAAATAGAGACCTATATAATTTATTGATGGATGCTACGAACAAAACGGATTATAACGACATAACCCTTAGCGACCTTTCTCATCTTAATATAGACGACGTTACGTTAGCAAATATTTTTGAAGCACCCACGTCAGATACGCCAGTGGATAAACCTGATGAAAGCGACCCTGACTATGCTCAAAAAATGGAAGTTTACAATGCATATCACCAAAATAGAAAATTATACGACATATTACTAGACGCATCGGGCATTGAATATGAAGATTGTTCTTCGTATAGAAAACTGAAAGTAAGTCATTTAAGTAATTTTGATATTAACGGCGTAAAACTTTCTAAGGCATTAGAAGCACCGTCTGAATATAAACCCAAGTTAGGCGAAGAAAATTATCAAGAAAAATTAGATGCTTACAATAAAAATAGAGACCTTTACAACATTCTATTAGATTCCATTGAGGATGACGACGTAGAAACTTATGACGACATTACTATTGGACATCTAGCTAAAATCAATATGGATAACGTAGTTTTGGCAAACATTATCGACGCACCAACTTCTGATATTCCTTGTGAAGAACCCGACCAAAACGACCCTGATTATGAAGAAAAGAAGGCAGAATACGACGCATATCATAAAAATAGAAAACTCTACGATATTTTACTTGACGCATCGGGTATAGAGTACGAAAGTTATCAATCTTATAGATTGTTAAAAGTAAGCCATCTTAACGACTTTGATATGAACAAGGTTAAACTAGTTAAAGTTATAGAGCCACCGACGGATGAAATGCCCGAGAGGAATCGAGACATTTATAATATACTTTTAGACTGCGTAACAGACCCCAGCGTAAAAGGTTACGAGGATATAACGCTAAATCATCTTTCTAACGTAGAAATCGATAACGTAAAACTTTCAACGGTAATGAGCGGTAGTTCAAACGACATCATTCAAACGCTAATTGATGAAGACAATGCCCATAAAGATGAAGATGGGTATGAACCTGCAACTCTAGGTAATATAGGCGATAGAATAAATAAACTTTTAGTTAAAGACGTTTATGAGGTGGACTGTTTTACAACCAATATATCTGAAGCGGTAGACAATCCCGTTACTTATTATAAAAGCGTAGGCCAAGACGGTAAAACAATTTATTCTACCACGGGAGAGGGCGAAGAATATTACGTTGCTAAAAGCTCAAGCGTATGGTTGTTTATGCTGTTTGACGCTGAAGACGTAGACAAAACTACCTTTGATGAAGAAACGGGGCTAGAATTACATGTGGGCACTGGTGTGGCGAACAAATACGTAGAAATGGACGTAACCATAAAAGAACTAAAAACTAGAATTAACGTAGTATCGAAGAATATTATGAAAGCAACGGTACGTCAAGTGTGCGACAGTGGTATGCTAGAAGGCGACTATCCGAAGATTTACGGACTAACTTTTAGTGATGCTATAAAGAGACTAAACGACCTTCATCCCTAATAAAAACCATAAAACACGCCAAAAGGCGCTAAAAACTCTTAAAAATAATTGACAAAGAAAGTTATATTTGGTATTATTACAATACTTATTGACTTGCGTAATCGGTCGATAAGAAAAATAAACCTTGCTTATGCCTTAAGTGTATAAGCCGAATAAGTCCGGGAGGTAAAAAATTATGACGAAGTACGAAATGCTTTATATTCTCGATTCAGCACTTACTGACGAAGCAAAAGAAGCAATCATCAAAAAGTTCGAAGACTTAGTTACCGAAAACGGTGGTGTGGTAGAAAAAACCGACCGTTGGGGCGTAAAGAAATTACAATACCCCATCAACTATAAGAACGACGGTTACTATGTATTGATGACTTTTGAAGCTGAAACGACCTTAGTTCAAGAATTAAAGCGTATAGCTGGTATTATTGACGGCGTAATCAGAAGATTAATAACGAAAAGATAAGGATAGGAGAAAATATGAATAAAGTAATTCTGGTAGGTAATTTAACCAGAGACCCTGAACTTACCGAAACTTCAACAGGAATAGCAGTATGTAGGTTTGCTATTGCCGTATCAAGAGATTACGCAAATGCAGAAGGCACTAGAGAAACCGATTTTTTCAATATCACGGTATGGCGTGGTAGAGCAGAAAACTGCGGTAAGTATTTAAAGAAGGGCAATAAGGTAGCAATCGTTGGTAGTTTGCAAACCCGTTCATACGAAGATAAGGACGGAATCAAGAGAAACGTTACCGACGTCGTTGCAAGCGAAGTGGAATTCTTAACTCCCAAAAACGCACAAGGTTTTGATGCAGAAGATTCAGAACCTGCAGTTTCTACGAGAAGAGAACGTCCGCAGTTGGAAGCGATTGACGACAATCAACTTCCGTTCTAAAATATAAAGGAGAAATATCAATGGAAGAAAATATGACTACTGCCCCCGTAGCAGAAGCAGAAGCTGTTGCTACGCCCAAGGAAGGCAAGAAATTCGTAAAAAGAGCTCCCCGTAGAAAGGTTTGCGCTTTCTGTCAAGCAAAGACTGACGTTATCGATTATAAAGATATTAACACCTTGAAAAAATACATCACCGAAGGTGGTAAAATTTTACCCCGTCGTATGACAGGTGTTTGCGCAAAACATCAAAGAGTTCTAGCAGTTGCAATTAAACGTGCAAGACTCGTTGACTTATTACCTTTCAAGGGCGAATAAGAAACACCAAAACTAAAGGCTAACGATATTTTCGTTAGCCTTTTTATTTTGCTAAAACTGAAACTGTAATTAGTTGCGCAAAACGTCGAATAATGATATAATAAAATTTAATTTTAGTATGTATATACGGGGGCTTTATGAAAAAACTTCTTTTAATACTTATAACCATATTATGTTTATCGTTTAGCATAGCGTTTGCAGGGTGTTCTGACAATGGTGGAGAAGACCCGACTACTATAGAAATATCTATCGACGGTTATTGGGTAATTAACGGTGTTAAAACCGAGCATAAGGCAATTGGTACTGACGGAGCAAACGGAACTGACGGACAAACCCCCACAATAGAAATATCTAGCGACGGATACTGGGTGCTAAATGGCACAAAAACCGAATTTAAGGTAGTAATTGAAGACGGAGAAGATGGAAAGGACGGCGCTAACGGTGTAGGTGTAAAATCCGTAGCGTTTGACGACCAAGGAAGGTTAGTTATCACCCTAACGGACGACACGACGTTACCTCCAATAGAAATGCCTCAAAAGCAAGAACACGTACACAATTATGGCGATTGGCTAGTGTTTACCGAAGGCGAGGAAGTTCCTTGTAATCAAAGGATGTACTATCGTGTTTGCGGGGATTGTAATCACATAGATTTAAGGCAAGGCACTAACGACGACCATAAATGGCAAGAAAACTATATAATAGATAAAACGTATCATTGGAAAGAGTGCGATAACTGTCAAGAAATAAAAGATAAAGAAGAGCACACTCCCGATGACTCTGGATATTGTAGTAAGTGCGATTACGCTTCGGGCGCAACCGTAGGCGTAAACTATCAACTTTCCTTTGATAGGACGTATGCAGAAGTCGTAGGATACGAAGGTAGTTCATCAAGAATTATTCTTGCAAGCGAATATCAAGGGAAACCAGTAAAATCTATTTATAAGGAAGCGTTTAGTGATAAATCTATAACGAGTATAATAATACCGGAAAGCGTAACGAAAATAGGCGAAAAAGCCTTCTATAACTGTACTGCGCTTGAAAGCATAAAGGTTTCAGACTGCGTGCAAACGATAGGTAGTTACGCATTTGATAATTGCAATGAATCTTTATACGTAGTTGAAAACAACTTGAAATATCTTAACGTAAACGACAAACCGTATTACGTTTTGGTTGGCGTTGAAGACAATACATTAACGGCTTGTGAAATCAACTCGCAAACTCAATTTGTCGGTAGTTATGCTTTTGATGAATGTAATGCGCTAAGTACAATAGTAATTCCTGCAAGCGTAAAACACGTAGGCGCTCAAGCTTTCAACGGATGTAGTTCTTTACAAACCGTTAAATATGGTGCAAGTCTTTCTTCGTGGGAAAATATCGTTGTAGACAACGGAAACGATAGTTTTATAAATGCTACACGTTTTTACGCTGACGTTGTTTATACGTATTTTGGTGGAAGTTTAAGCGCTACAGCTACCCAGCTTTCTAGTTTAGGTAATGGAGAATCAGTAAGCGCGTACGCAACATATAATCACATAACCTATAATCCAACTAGCATAGAAATTTTGGGCGATGGTGCTAACTACATTACAGTAGAAGGATATTTAATTAAATCAAAACCTAACGTAAGTGGTGAAGCCAAAGTTAATATTACGTACGAAATTGACGGTTATAACGAAAAGGTTGAAAAAGAATATAGCATCGTGGTTGTAGGAGAAAAGTACGACGGCAATGCAATTAAGTATTCGGCACTAGACAAAACCATGTATTTTGACCAAGCGTTAACTGACGTAGGCGTTGCTTCGTTAATAAACGCAACGGACTGTACTTTGTATTACTCAGAAGGTTCGGCAACTGATGACGCTCCACAAAACATAGAAAGCAAAGTGCTTGCCGATAACACGTTAAATTGCGTAATAACACTTTCAGACGGTTCGAAGTATGCCATTGATATGGTTTGCTACACTAAGATTATAACAAAATCATCTGATTTTTTAGTTTTTAACGGTAATTCAGGTGAAGAAATTAACGGATATTTCATTGTAGAAAACGACGTTAAATTAGACGATACGTGGTCGGGAAATATTGCTGACAATAACAGTCCACACGTGTTTAAGGGACTATTTGACGGTCAAGGACATACCGTTGAAATCGCATTAAAAAAATACGGTATTTTTGGTTCGACTGACGGCGCAGAAATCAAGAACACTGCTTTTATAGTAAAAGAACTCGGAGCTAAAACTTTTGCATACGCTAGCACTTTGGCTTATCAAATGTCAAATACTACCGTATCAGATTGTTACTTTAAATACGATTTACCATCGGAAACCACAATTGATATAGGATATTACGGATACGGCCAATCTTCAGGACTAGGATTATACGCTACGCCGGGAGACCAAGTAAAACTTACTAACGTAGTTATAGATACTTCTAAAGTAAAAACGTCTTGCGATGCAAACAGTCAGCCTTACGCTTACGGCTCGATTGTTTCTAAGGCAAGAACCAATTCTACGGGAGTTGGTGGCGGTGCGTGGCAACCAGAAACTAATAACGTATACGTGTTTAGTGCGGATAAGTATTTAGGATACTATGCTTCGGTTACTGCTACTAGTAATACGATATCTTCATTTAACGGAATTCAATGTGCGCTTTTCGCTTCTAACGATATTACGTTTTATCGTAATTGTATTGCCGAAACTAAAGCTTTGATAGATGGAACTTATCGTTACGACAGTATGGCTTCAGCTTTAACAGAACGTGAAACTTTTAGTGGTTTAACGGACTCAGAATCGGGGCTTTGGTCGTTAGATACAAACGGCGAACTAGCGTTTAACGGAACTGTTTTAGGTTCGGTTGACGTTACCAACTTTATTTCTAATAGTACATCAGAATACGCTATCGTTGTTCCTAATACTTACAGCACTACGGGAACAACTGCTTTAGATTACGCTATAACCGACTTGCATGACTACGTATCGCTTGCTACTAATGGCTGTGTTGACCTACCTATCGTTAAAGCTAGCAATTTCATTGCGAACGCTTATCCAAAATATTTCTCTATCGGTAATACTGGTCTTATGACCGCTGACGTTACCGACGTCGTTTCGACTCTCGGAGAGGACGGATTATTCTACTTTAGTGAGGGGGACAACGTATACTTTACGGGTAAGTCTACTTACGGCGTAGCAAACGGCGTATACGACTTTTTAAGAACTTATTTCGGTTTCGACGCTATTACTAATGAAGTAGTTGTTTACGACGAGAACGTTACCGACGTTAGTTTCACCACACTTTACAAAATAGACGTTCCCGAAATTGCCGAAAGATTTATTAACGGTGTAGATGCTAGAACTCGTGCTCGCTTTGGTGCACGTAACGGTTACATGGGGTATGGTATCGGTGGTTTATATACTGATTTAAACTGTACTGCTTGGGAAATTCCATCAATGCACAACACCCTAGATTATATTCCTTATAGCAAACATAAAACTGAACACGGTGCGTATTGGTATGCTACTGATGAAAACAACGCTATTATCGGAGGGACTACGCCAAAAGATATTTGTTATACTGCACACGGAAACGCTAGTCAGTATACTGCAATGGTAAACGAGTACGTTGCTAGAATAAAACAAATTTTTAAACAACGTGAAGACCTTAAAATCAAAAAGGCAGAAGGCAGAGTTTCTTGGGCAAACACTAGCTGGAATATTCTTACGATTATGACCGAGGATAACGGTGTTGTGTGCAAGTGTTCTTCTTGTTTAGAGGCAAAAGAATTGTACGGTGGGTACGTTACGGGTGCTTTAATTAAGTTTATCAATAACGTAAAAGCGGGCGTTGACGCATGGTTTGAAACTAGCGAAGGTTCAGCGTATAAAATTGACGATTTCGGAATTATGTTTTCTGCATACCAGGGCTATATAGACGCACCCGTAAAATACGATGAAGCGCTAGGTAAATACGTGCCTATTCATAAAGACGTTGTTCTTGCCGATGGCGTAGTTCTTCAAATTGCAACTTCAGAATCTTCAGGGTTATCTCCGTACTACAGCATCCATGCTGAAGAAAACGCTAAAGGCAAAGCCACTATAGAAAAATGGGCTACTCTCGTAAACAAAATTAATCTTTGGACATACCAAGCAAACTTTTCTAACTACTTGTATTTTGGCGACAGCTTTGAACTCTTTAACGAAGAAGGTTACAAGTTCTTTGCTGATAATAAGGTTAATGCGTGGGTAAACCAAAACTCTAACGGCATGGAAACTAGCTGGGCGTTGTTAAAAGAATACATAAGTTCAAAACTTATGTGGGATACTAGCGTCGATTTAGAAGAAATTTACGATAACTACTTTAATGCAGTTTACGGCACTGCTTCAGTTGCAATGAGAAACTTATTTGATATGCAACGTGAAGCTTTCCAAGACGCACTTGCTTCCTACGCTACAGCAAACCCGGGCCTTTCTGCTGCTGGTTACGCTAATATATTTAACGGGTATTACGACGACGAAAAATTAAAGGCAATAACCGACGGTTACAAAACTGTTCTTGATACTGTAGAAGTTGGTTCATACGCTTACTATCAAATCATTAAAGAAGCTATTTCGCCTTACTTTATCGCATTGACTAATCGTGACCGTCACGGTGCGCTCGCAGGGACTACTCCTCCTGCAGGTTCAATTCAAATGGACGCAACTGAACTAGCAAGAATTCAAACCTTAAAAGTAGAATTTAAGCAAATGCTCGATGCTTATGAAGCAGTTTACGGTAAAATGCATAGAACTGAACATACTACTAATTTATCTTCAGATATCGTATATAACTCGTTAGGTTACTACTTTAGACCTTCAAATAACCCGACGTCGCTACTAATTTATGCATTTGATTGTACTAGTAGTAAAATTGATAATAGTGGTAGAGTAGGGAGTGTATCTTCTAAGACTTTAACTGGTGGTGTTCATAACATAGGCTGGCACTATGGTTATCCCGACGGCAAGGGCCACGCTGGATACGATTTCAGAAACGTTACCATCGAACTTGTATCGGGCTTAGACGTAGTAGAACTTACTCTTGGTGTCGACGCTGACGGACACGAACTTAAGTGGAATAATAAGACTTATATGGACGAAAATGGATGTCTGCCTGCAACTCAAAGCTATAGCGCACGTTATCAACTTGGTGTGATTAACTGCAAACAAGCAGGTACTGCAGTTTTAAGACTGCACTATGACTTAGACGGAATGCATTACACTTACGATTTAACCCTTACGATTACAGAATAAAACAAATAAAAAGCCCGACTTAATTTCAGTCGGGTTTTTAATTTATGAAAAAGTTTATAATTTTTTAAGATAAGATTTTCTATAATGAGACGGGGTAAAACCCACACGTTTTTTGAATACTCTAGAAAAATAGTTATAATCAATAAATCCTACGCTTTCGGCAATTTCGGTAAGCGACGTAGAACCTTCTATTAAAAGTCGTTTGGCTTTGTTTATCCGTTCTTCTAGGTGATAGTCTATAATGGACCTACCCGTATCGTTTTTGAAAACTTTCTCTAAATATATCGCAGAGTAAAAAGTGTTTTTAGCGATATCTTCTAAAGATATTTTTTCTTTTAGGTTATCTCTAATATATTTTTTTATGCTTGCAGTTAACGGGTGTTCTTTACCAGCAGTAAGCGTCTTTTCGATAAAAGTAAGATAAGCTTTTAGTATAGGAGTTAGTATTTCTTTTTCTTCGTGAAAACCATTTTTTAGCGTTAAGTCGCAAAAATCAATTAAGAGTAGAGTTTCTCTTGCAACTGCATTTTTTATTAAAGTTGGTAAAGAAAAATCTAGCTCGCCCGTGAAATTAAAACTTACGTAATCAGAGTTTTTATCATCTTTTTCTCTTTGGCGATGCTGAAATTTTTTTATAAGAATTCCCTCGCCAGCGTTTACGAAAAACTTTTTACCATTAATAACGTACTCTAATTGCCCGTCTAAAACAACCGTAAGTTCGTTAAACGAAATGGCTTCATCGGGCATAAAATTTGCGCCCTTTTTTCTGTTGTGCCTATAGTAAAATACTTGTAAATCGTTCATAATATTAATATTGTGCTAAAATCAGCCTTAAAAAGTAATATATTCATATTTTTTTATTAAAAATAATGCTATTATAAATATAATAGCAAAAAAAATTAAAAATGTAAAGGAGTTAGTATGATTTTTTTATCGGCTTTTGCTGATGAAGCAGGTTCAAAATTATCCGAACAAATTGAAGCGTTAAAGCGCAATAAGATAAGCTATCTAGAACTTCGTAGTGTAGGCGACGTTAACGTTAAAGACCTAACCGAAGAACAAGCAATAGAGATTAGAAAGCAACTAGACGATAACGGTATAAAGGTTTGGTCGATAGGTTCACCCTTAGGTAAGGTTGATATAGACTGTGATTTTAATGAATACCAAAAAACCATAGAACACGTTTGTAAGTTAGCAAATATTTTCGGTGCTAAAAAAATTAGGTCGTTTAGTTTTTTTAAGGCGTACGATAATTACGACACAGTAAAAAAATATTTGTCTAAAATGGTAGAGATTGCAAATTCCTACGGCGTAAAAATTTGTCACGAAAACGAAAAAGACGTTTACGGCGATACAAAAGAAAGAGTTTTAGAGCTCATGAACGACGTAAAAGGTCTAGAATTTGTTTACGACCCAGCAAATTATCTTCAAGTAGGCGAAACGGCAGAAGACACGTTAAATCTTTTCTTTGATAAAACTTCGTATTTTCATATAAAAGACGTTATAAAAGCAACGGGCGAACTAGTACCCGCAGGACACGGCGACGGAAATATTGACGGGCTTATTAAAAGAATAGAAAAGGACACCGTTTTAACGCTAGAACCTCACTTAAAAGTTTTCGGAGCTTACGCCTCAATAGACAACACCGAAATGAAATTAAAATTCAATTTTAGTTCAAATGCCGAAAGTTTTGATTTCGCAGTTTCTGAACTAGAAAAAATATTAAAAAATAATTCATACGAGTTAACGCTAGTAGACGGCGTTTACGGATGGAATAAATAAAAGGAGATTTAGCTATGGAATTTGGAATTAACCTTTATTCACTTGCAGGTCAAATTAAAACTGAAGAAGATTTTTTGAACACTTTACTTAGGCTTAAAGAAATGGGGTACTCGTACGTACAGTTGTCGGGTAGACCCGTAGACGGCGAAATCGCTAAACGTGTTAGCGAAAAGGCAGGTATGCCAATCGTTTTAACTCACTCGCCGATAGCAAGAATTAAAGACGATACCGAAAATCTTGTTAAAGACCACGCTTCGTTTAACTGTGTTAGAGTAGGTTTAGGATACGTAAACTACGCCTCCATGACCAACGACGAACGTATAGCGCAGATAAAAGAACTACAAAAACTAGCTGAAAAGCTTAATAGTTACGGGGCAAAGTTCTATTATCATAACCATCACTACGAATTTATTAAGCTAGACGACGGCAAAACTATTTACGACCACATTATATTACAATGTCCTGACGTTAATTTGATAATGGATACCTATTGGCTACAAACGGGTGGCGTTGATATCGTTGAATACGTAAACAAGGCAAAAGGAAGAATAGACTGCGTACACTTAAAAGATTACCGAGTAACTTTTGATGCTGAAGGTAAATTTCAAGCAAAGTTTGCTCCGATTGGCGACGGTAATATAAACTTTAAGAAAATTATTCCCGAAATGGTAAAAGCGGGCGTTAAATATTTCTTAGTAGAACAAGACGATGCAACCGTTTATGACGACCCATTTGAACAAGTAGAAAGAAGTATTAAATACTTAAAAGAAAATTTTAATTAAGGTGAAAATATGGAAAAAGTAAGATTTGGTATAGTAGGTTTAGGAAACCAAGGTTCAGCGTACGCTAATGAATTCTTCGTTAAAGGTAAAGTAGTTAACGGCGTACTTACAGCGGTATGCGACAACGACCCTAAAAAAATAGAAATATTTAAGCAAAACGTTACTGAAAACGTTAAGTTTTTCAGTGATTACAAAGAAATGATAGACAGTGGAGAAATCGACGCAGTTTTAGTTGATACTCCTCACTACGACCACCCCGAAATAACTTCGTACGCTTTATCTCACGGTGTTCACGCACTTTGCGATAAACCCGCAGGCGTTTACACTAAACAAGTAAGAGAAATGAACGAAACCGCCGATAAATCAGATAAAATTTTCGGTATGATGTTTAACCAACGTGCTAACTGCTTATATAGAAAAATGCGTGAACTTATCGTTGGCGGTGAAATCGGTGAAATTATTCGTGTTAACTGGATAATAACCGATTGGTATAGGTCGCAAAAATATTACGATAGTGGTAGTTGGCGTGCAACGTGGAAAGGCGAAGGTGGTGGTGTTTTAATTAACCAATGTCCCCACCAACTAGACCTTGTTTCGTGGATAACGGGAATGCAACCTAAAAAGGTTAACGGCTTTGTAAAATACGGTCACTTCCACGATATAGAAGTAGAAGACGAAGTTACTGCTTATTTCGAATACGAAAATGGTGCAACGGGCGTATTTATTACCACCACGGGCGAAGCACCTGGAACTAACAGATTTGAAGTTTCGGGAACACTCGGCAAAATTTTATGCGAAGGGGGTAAACTTATTTTAAGCAAAAATGCCGAAGATTTAAGAACGTTTACAAAAACTTTCGACCAACCTTTCGGTAGACCTAAGGTAGAAGTTAAAGAAGTAGAAACAGACGGCGAAAATTTACAACACGTAGCAATTACCAACAACTTTGCTAACGCTATTTTAGGAAAAGAAGAATTATTCGTTTCAGGTAAAGAAGGAATTAAAGGCGTTGAACTTATGAACGCTATAGAACTTTCTGGCTGGAAGAACGGCAAGACGGTAACTATTCCCGTAAACGAAAAAGAATACTTAAAACAATTAAATAAACGTCGTAAAAATTCTAAATTAAAAGAAGTAGGCGAAGTAATAGTTGCCGATACTAGAGGTACTTACGGGAGCAAATAATGAAAGCTTGTATTATAGGACTAGGAAACATTGCTACGGTGCACGCTTGTGTTCTTAACGAACAACAAATTGAAATTGTAGACGTTTGCGACGTAAACGTTGAAAACGCCAAAGCGTTTATGGAAAAATATTGTCCTAACGCTAAACTATATACTGATTATAAAGAGTGTATCTATAAAACGACGGCAGACGTTATTCATATAACTACACCGCATTATCTTCACAAAGATATGACGGTTTATGCGTTAAAATTAAACAAAAACGTGCTTTGTGAAAAACCACTTTGTATTTCTTATGAACAACTAGACGAAATTTTAACTGCCGAAAAAAGTTCTAAAGGTAAGCTCGGCGTGTGCCAGCAAAATAGGTTTAACGAGGCAAGCATACTGCTTAAAAAAGCCATAGACGGTCAAAAAATTAAATCGGCGTATGGTAATCTAGATTGGTATCGAGGGGAAAATTATTATACTTCATCTGATTGGCGTGGTAGAAAAGATAAAGAAGGCGGTAGTGTTATGATAAATCAAGCACTTCACACCTTAGATATTATGCAATGGCTTTTGGGTATGCCCGAGTTTTGCGTTGCTGAAACGTGTAACCTTATGCACAAGGGTGTAATCGATACCGAAGACACGGCGACGGCAGTATTTTTGGGCGAAAACTCTTTCCATTTTTACGCAAGTCTTAACGCTAGAACAGACCACCCGATAAACGTTTCAATAGAAATGGAAAACGGTGATAAATATTTGATGAGTGGTAACGACTTGTTCTTTAACGGACAAAAACAAGACACTACTTGTTATGCTAAAATGTACGGTAAAAGTTGTTACGGTAGCGGGCATTTTAAGATATTGCAAAATTTTTATAATTGTGTTAAAATGAATAAAAAGTTTGAAATCGACGGCGAAGAAGCGGGGAAGGTAGTTAAACTAATTTTAGCCGTCTACAAAAGTAAAGGGGAAAAAGTAAAAGTATGAAAATGACTTTCCGTTGGTACGGCGAAGGTAACGACCGTATAAAACTTAGCGACATTAAACAAATACCCGGTGTTGACGGTATCGTTTGGGCACTTCACGATAAAATGCCGGGAGAAATTTGGTCGGAAGAAGAAATTGCTAAAGTAAAAGCGCAATGCGACGAGTATGGTTTTAATATCGACGTCGTTGAATCGGTTAACGTTCACGACGATATTAAAATCGGACTACCTACCAGAGATAAATACATAGAAAACTATAAACAAACGATAAAAAATCTTTCTAAGTTTGGTGTAAAGGTTATTTGCTATAACTTTATGCCTATCTTCGACTGGACGAGAAGCGATTTGTTTCATCCCGTAGGCGATGGCTCGACGGCGTTATTCTATGAAAAGAATATGATTCAAGACGACTATAACGCTATGGCAAAGTATATATTAGACTTTACCGAAAAGTACAATATGTCCTTTCCTGGTTGGGAACCCGAACGTATGGCGCAGCTCGATAAATTGTTTAAGGCGTACGAAGGCGTTGACCATGAAAAACTTTGGGCTAATCTAAAATATTTTTTAGAAGCAATTATGCCTACTTGTCGTGAATGCGATATTAAAATGGCTATTCACATGGACGACCCGCCGTGGGATATTTTCGGACTACCTAGACTTTTGGTTGATGAAAAGAGTATAGATAGATTCTTGAAAATGGTAGACGACGAATATAACTGCTTAACGCTTTGCTCGGGTTCGCTTAACGCAAACCCCAACAATAACGTAGCTGAAATCGTAAGGAAGCATTGTGATAGAATAGCGTTTGCTCATATTAGAAATGTAAAGCACTTTCCTAACGGCGATTTTAGAGAATCAAGCCACCGTGACTGCGATGGCGACACTGGTATTTTAGAAATACTAAAAGCTTACCACGATTGTGGGTTTAAGGGATATATCCGTCCCGACCATGGTAGACATTTGTGGGGCGAAAAACCCGGTACGGTACGTCCAGGTTACGGTCTTTACGATAGAGCGCTCGGCATTATGTATATGCTAGGCGTTTGGGATATGCTTGAAAAATTAGAAAAATAAATAAAGGGGAAAATATATGTTTAAAGTAGATTTAAAAGACAAAGTAGTAGCCGTAACAGGTGGCGGTGGAATTATTTGTAGTGAAATGGCTAAAGCACTAGCAGAGTGCGGTGCTAAAGTAGCTTTACTTGATATCAATTACGATTCAGCAAAAGCATTTGCTGATGAAATTGGTGAAAACGCTATTCCCGTAAAATGCAACTGCCTAGATAAAAACAGTATAATTGAAGCAAAAAAATTAATTAACGAAAAATTCGGTAAAGTAAACTTCTTAATAAACGGTGCAGGTGGTAATAACCCAAGGGCTTCTACCGATAACGAAACTATGACGCCAGACCTTTGTGGCGTAAAAGATTTCTTCCAACTAGAAGAAAGTGGTCTTAAATTCGTTTTCGACTTAAATATCACTTCAGCGTTTTTAGTAACTCAAGTATTTGCTGAAGATATGATAAAAACTGGTGGTAACATTATAAACATTTCTAGTATGAACGCTTACCGTCCGTTAACTAAAATCCCCGCATACTCGGCAGCGAAAGCAGGTATTTCTAACTTTACACAATGGCTAGCCGTTCACTTTGCTCCGTGTGGTATTCGTTGCAACGCAATCGCACCTGGATTTTTCGTAACCAACCAAAACCGTGCGTTGTTATTTAACGCTGACGGCACGCCTACTGCTAGAACAGGTAAAATCTTAAACGCTACGCCCATGAAAAAGTTTGGC
>JAFVOW010000068.1 GCA_017505625.1 Clostridia bacterium
ATCAACAAGCACAAGCAAACGGCGAAAACCCCGATTCTAACGCAGGGGATACCGAATTCCATCAAGGTGGCGAACAGTAATCTTAACTAACTAAAACTAAAAACTGAAAGGATGAAATACGCCTTTCAGTTTACTCATATTAAAAGGATAATTATGGCTAAAAATTATTACGACATTTTGGGTGTAAGTAAAGACGCATCAGCTGACGATATAAAGAAAGCGTACAGAAAACTAGCACGTCAGTATCATCCCGACCTTCATCCCAACGACAAGGTAGCCGCTGAAAAATTTAAGGAAATCAACGAAGCAAACGAAGTCCTTTCCGACGAAAAGAAAAGAAAGAACTACGACACTTTTGGCGACCCCAACGGTGGTATGGGAGGCTTCGGTGGCGCAGGCGGTCAAGGGTTTAGCGGCTTTTCCGACTTTTCGGGCTTTGGCGATATTTTCGGTGATATTTTCGGTGGTTTCGGTGGCAGAAGTAGACCTCAAACCAAAACTAAAGGCGAAGATATTACCATAGAACTAACTTTAAGTTTTTTAGACGCTGCAAAGGGTTGTAAGCGTGATATAGCGTATACGAGAAACCAACCTTGTGCTTCGTGTAAAGGCACGGGTGCTAAAAACGGTACGGCTTATAAAACGTGTCCTAAATGTAACGGCACCGGTCAAGTGCAGTACACTAGTTCTAACGGCTTTTTCCGTTCAGTAAACGTTCGCCCTTGCGACGAGTGTCATGGAACGGGTAAAAAAGTGGTGGACGCTTGTACTGATTGTAAGGGAAAGGGATATATAAAAAATACTACACGTCTTACCATTGAAATTCCCGCAGGTGCAGATACCGGCAGTTATATTAAGAAAAACGGTTACGGCGAAGCAAGCACAAACGGTGGTCCTGCAGGCGACCTTATAATCGTTATGAAAGTGGAAAATAGCAAAATCTTTAAGCGTAAAAACTTTGACTTGTACGTTGAAACGCCTATCAGTTTTAAGACGGCAGTTTTAGGCGGAAAAGTAAAAATTCCGCTAATTGACGAAACGCTAGAATATAATATTCCCGAAGGAACGCAAAGTGGTAAAGTGTTCTTCGTTCGAGGCAAAGGTATTAAAAGCAGTAGGGGAACGGGCGACCTATACATCGTTGTAAACGTTGAAGTTCCAACAAGGTTAACCAAATCTCAGAAAAAAGCGATTTTAGAATTTGATGAAGACTTTGACGTTAAACAATGTCCGCAAATGAAATCTTATAAAGATAATATGGAAACTATGTACGGCGAAAATCCGTACGATAATTAATATGGAAAACTACGTAGAATTAACTGTAAAAACCACTCACGAAGCAAGCGAACTTGTTTCGGATATTTTGTCGGAATATACTGAGGGCGGAGTGTTTGTTTCCGACGTACAAGACGTTCTAGACTTAGAAAAAAGTGGTAGGGCTTGGGATTATGCCGACGACGGAATATATAATGCCGACAAAGGCGTTTTAATTAAAGCATTTTTTCCTAAAGAACAAGCAACCGACGTAATTAAAAACGTCGAACTAGACCTAATAGCACTAAAACAAAGAAGTTGTTTTGACGTTGGAAGTCTAGAGACTTCTAAACGCTTAATCGATGGCGATTTTTGGCGTGAACAATGGAAAGAACACTTTAAGCCTATACATATTGGCAATATCGTAATAGTGCCCGAGTGGATAAAATACGAGAAAAAAGCCGACGAAATACCAGTGTATTTAGATTCTAATATGGCTTTTGGTACGGGCGAACACGAAACGACTTCTATGTGCGTAGAGTATCTTCAAAAGTACGTTAAAGATAAAGACACGGTATTAGACGTAGGTTGTGGTAGTGGTATATTGGGAATAACTGCGTGCAAACTCGGTGCTAAAGAAGTTATAATGACCGATATCGACGAGTGTGCTATTACTGCAACTAACCATAATATGAAACTAAACGACGTTAAAAGCGGTACTGTTTTGTTAAAAAATCTTTTGGACGACAACACCGTTAAAGGCGACGTAATCGTTTGCAATATTATGGCAGAAGTTTTGATATTCTTTGCAAAATATATCGGCAACAACTTAAATAAAAACGGTAAAATAATACTTAGTGGTATTTTAGCCGATAGACTAGAAAAAGTTAAAAACGCTTACGTTGAGCAAGGGTTTACTTTTGTAGAACAAAAAATAAAAGGCGAGTGGTCTGCACTCGTGATGAGTTTAGGTGACTTTTAATGAAAGCCGTAGTTTTTACGCTAGGTTGCAAGGTAAACGAGTGCGAAAGTAATTCGCTAATTCGTGGACTTGTAGAACGTGGATATGACGTTTCGGATAAACTCGAATACGCTGACCTTTATATCGTTAACACTTGTGCCGTAACCAAAGAAGCCGAGAAAAAATCAAGACAAACGGTAAGTAGAATTAAAAAGTTCAACGAAAACGCTAAAATAATTTTTACAGGTTGTGCAACTCAATGCAGTCCTAAAAAATTTATAGAAAAATGCCCCGACGGTCTAGTTACCGGTACTTTTAATAAGGGTGCGATTTTAGATATGCTAGACAAAAGTGGTGTTGTTATAGAAAAAGACCAAACCGAGTTTGAAGAACTAGCCCCTGTTAAATCGCTTCGTACTAGAACGTTCGTTAAAGTTCAAGACGGTTGCAACAACTTTTGTTCGTACTGTATTATTCCGTATTTAAGGGGAAGAAATAGGTCTAGAAATCCCGAAAACGTTATAAACGAAATAAAGGGCATAAACCCGCTTGAAGCCGTTATTACAGGTATTAATCTTTCGGCTTACGACTTTGACGGACAAGGCTTAAAAGGTTTAATAAAAGGCTTAAAAGACGTTGATTGTAGAATAAGACTTGGTTCACTAGAAGTAAACGTTATAGACGACGAGTTTTTGTCTACCTTAAAAGAATTAAAGAACTTTGCTAGGCATTTTCATTTATCGTTGCAGTCGGGTAGCGATAACGTGTTAAAGAAAATGAATAGACGCTATACGGCAAAAGAGTTTTTGGATAAAGTCAACTTAATTAGAAAATATTTTCCTGATGCAGGTATTACGACGGATATAATCGTGGGGTTTCCAACCGAAACTGAACAAGATTTTATAGACACCCTAAATTTAGTTGACGAAGTTAAATTTTCCGATATACATCCTTTTATATTTAGTCCAAGGGAAGGTACGGTTGCATATAAAATGCCCGACCTAGAATATTCGGTAAAAAAACGAAGACTAGACGTATTAATGGAAAAGAAAAAAGAGTGTAGAGAACGTTTTATAAAGGAAAATGTCGGTACCACTCAAGAAATGCTTATAGAAGAAAGCATAAACGGGTATTTAGAAGGGTATTCGGGTAGTTATATTAGACTGTATATGAAAGACCAAAATATAAACGGAATAAAAAGAGTAAAACTTATCTCGCCATTTAAAGACGGCGTGTTATGTGAGATAATATAAATCACAATATATCAAGGAGAAAATAATGAACGATTGCTTGTTTTGTAAAATTATAGCAGGTGAAATTCCCGCAACCAAAGTATACGAAGACGAAAACATGGTTATTTTTAAGGACATCGACCCAAAGGCTAAAAACCATCATCTTTGCGTACCAAAATCGCATTTTAAACTTTTATCGGAAATGACTGAAGTTCAAAGTGAAATGCTAAAGAAATGTTTACAAAAAATACCTACACTCGTAAAAGAACTAGGTTTAGAAAACGGATATCGACTCGTAATTAACCAAGGCGACGATGCAGGTCAAACAGTGTTCCATTTACATATCCATATTTTGTCTGGGCAAAAAATGGGTTGGACACCCGCATAAATTAGTAGGGTAAACGGCTATGAAATTCGTTTGGGGAAAAACGACTAACCAACTAAATCAGCGTTTAGAGTTTACGATAAATTTAGAAAAAAACTGCGATACTTTAGTTGTATGTGCAGTAGATTTTTATCAAGTATATTTAGACGGTAACCTTACGAGTTACGGTCCGTCTCGCACTGCAAGTGGATACGCAAGAAAACGTATTATACCCTTAAACGAAGTAAAAACCGTTACAATAAAAACGGCTAGTTACGGTGTTCGTTGCTATTCATGTGATTTGCAAACACCCTTTTTCGGTGCGGAAATTCTAAACAAAGGGAAAGTAGTATATAAAACACAAGATTTTACATGTAGGGAAAATTCATCAGTTGTAGTAGACGTTCCAAAATACAGTGGTCAACGTGGGTTTATAGAGTATTTTGACCTAACGAATCCACAACTAAAACAGATAGAAACGTATACGGTTAAATCACCCAAAATTCTAAATGCTGGCGAAGACTACGCTGACTACTTAAAATTACGTTTTAGAAAAACCGTTGACGGCGAGTTTAACGGGTTTAGTGATTACAATAAATCAGAACTTACTTGCGACAGAATAGAAAGTAGTTTTAACGTAAAACAAGAGATAATAGAAAAAAACTGGTCGGGGTATAAATACCAAGACTACGAGTTAAAAGCCGAACGCACAGGCTTTTTTACCTTGAAAGGTAATAGCGATATAGAAACCGAACTAACGATTTTTTTTGAAGAAACGTTGGTAGACGGTAAATGGTGTTTTAGACGTAGTGGTTGTAACGACTTTTTTAAGGTAAAACTACCGAAAGGCGAGTTTAGTATAACGACGTTCGAGCCGTATTCAAGTAAAATACTAAAGGTTGTTGGTAAAGTTATTCCTAAAGATTTAGAAATAGGGATGATAACCTTAGAAAATAAAAACGCTAGACTTCCAAAAGAACTTGGCGACGAAAAATTAAACCTTATTTTAAAATCAGCACTTTCTACTTTCCGTCAAAACGCCGTAGACATTTTCACCGACTGTCCGTCAAGAGAACGTGCGGGGTGGCTTTGCGATTCGTATTTTTTAGGCTTAGCCGAAGATTTTTTCTGCAATAACAATAACGTAGAAAGGAATTTTATAGAAAACTACACTTTAAGTAAAACCCCAGAAATTCCTAAAGGCATGTTACCAAAATGTTTTCCGTCAGAACATCCCGAAAACCCGTATAATTTTATACCTAACTGGGCACTTTGGTTTATACTAGAACTAAAAAATTATTACGATAGAACTAAAGACTTAAAACTAGTTAAAAAATCTAAGGAAAAGGTTTACGAGTTACTTAAATATTTTAATAACTACGAAAACGAATACGGTCTTTTAGAAAACCTAGACGGTTGGATATTCGTGGAGTGGAGTGACTGTAATAACCCCGACCACGTGGGCGGAGTAAACTTTCCAACTAATATGCTTTACGCCTATGCGTTAGAGTGCGTAGGAGAATTATATTCGGATAAAAACCAAACACAAAAATCAAAGAATATAAAAACTCAAATAAAATTGTTGTCGTTTGACGGAGAATTTTTTTGCGATAACGCAATAAGGGTAGACGATAAACTTCAACCTTGCCTAAATAATTTAACCGAAACTTGTCAGTATTACGCTTTATTTTTTGGCATAGAAGTAGACGAAAATTTTGAGAGAAAAATGATAGAAGACTTTGGGCCAAATAGGACTAAAGGTTATCCTAAC
>JAFVOW010000069.1 GCA_017505625.1 Clostridia bacterium
ATGGGGCACGGCGATTCTATAGTTATTGCCGACGCTAACTTTCCCGCAGATACTTGTGCAAAAAGACTTATTAGGCTTCCCGCTGTAAACGCTTCCGAAGTAATAGGTGCTATAAAAGAATTATTTCCATTAGACGTAGCGTATTCTAAGTACGCAGTTTCGGTAATGGACTTAACAGATGGTGACAAGAAAAAAGGTTTACCCGAACCCGAAGCATGGACTGACGTTAAAAACGTTTTATCTGACAAATATCCCGAATTACAGCTTGGCAAAATTGAACGTTTTGATTTTTATGAACAGGCTAAAAAGGCTTACGCAGTAATCGCCACAGGCGAAGAAAGAATTTACGGTAACTTTATCTTAGTAAAAGGTTGCGTACTATAAACTAAAAGGACAAGAATATGAATTACCAATTAAAAAATGAATTTTTAAGCGTTCAGGTAACTTCGCTTGGCGCAGAACTACAATCAATCAAATCGACAAAAACTAACACAGAATACCTATGGCAAGGAAACCCCGAATTTTGGGGCGGTAGGGCAACGGTAATTTTCCCGTTTTGTGGCAGACTGTTTGAAGAAAAATACACTCATCAAGGCAGAGTGTATCAAATGGGACTTCACGGACTTTTAAGAAAACGTGAATATGAATTAAAAGAAAAAACTGAAGATAAAATTTCTTTTGTTTATAAATCTAATGAGGAAACTAAAATAAGTTATCCCTTTGATTTTGAATTTACGGTAACGTATACGTTAACAAAAAATAGCGTTCGCACAGAATTTAACGTAAACAATCTTTCAGAAACCATTTTACCTTTCTCAGTGGGCGGACATCCCGGGTTTAACGTACCGTTTGTAGACGGCGAAAACTTTGAAGACTACTACGTGGAATTTGCTAATAAAACGGAATTTGATTATATATTATTTACCGAAAACAAACTATGTTCTGGAAATACTGCGAAAATCAAAACCGATAACGGCAAAATTTGGTTAAAACACGACTTGTTTGATAACGACGCAATATTTATGGAAGACAACAAAAACCAAGCTACGTTAAAATCGACAAAGAACAATCGTTCGGTAAAAGTTACGTACGACGATATGTCGCATATTGGTTTATGGCATACACCGCTTAGCAAAGCGCCTTTCGTATGTATAGAACCGTGGCACGGGTCGCCTGGTATCGACAATAAAATGGAAGATTTTAATACAACTAAAAAAGATATGATTCAGCTAGAAGCTGGTAAAAATTATATTATAGGATTTGATATTGAAATAAACGAATAATTATAATAAAAATTAAAAGAAGAACTTAAAAAAATAAGTTCTTCTTTTTTGTTTTAGAATAAAAGAAAATTTTAAGCAAACAAAAAGCCCACCGTAGGTTTACGGTGACTTTTCATTTCCGAGTAAATCCTAGGTGAGCAATTAGTCTTCTTGGGGTTTTGCTTTTTCTTCTTCAAACGCAGCGAGAATAACTTTGATAAGTTCTTCTCTAACTTCAGTTTTAATAGGATGAGCTATATCTTTATATTCGCCGTCAGCTGTTTTTCTGCTGGGCATAGCGATAAAATAGCCTTCGTTTCCTTCGATAACCTTAATGTCGTGAACTACGAAACAGTCATCAAAAGTAACTGAAGCAACTGCCTTGAGTTTTGTGTCGCTTTTTCTTACGATACGAACTCTTACGTCGGAAATCTTCATATTTGTTACCTTCCTTAAGATATATTATGTATATTTTAACATATAAAATAATCAATTTCAATATGTTTTTTAAAAAAAATGTAAATTTTTTAACAAAAAATGCAAAAAAAGTGCTGTTTTTTCATAATTATGTAAGTATGAACAAGAATTTTAATGTGCAGTCTTTTAACAAAATTCACTTTATAGGAATCGGTGGAATATCACAAAGTGCGTTGGCAAAGTATTGTTTGTCAAGAGGCACTTCAGTATCGGGTAGTGATGCTAGGTTAAGTGAAATAACCAAAGAACTAAAATCCCTCGGTATAAAGGTTTATCTAGGTCATCACGGCTTAAGTGTAATAGGTAAAGATTTAGTGGTATATTCTTCGGCAGTCAGTGAAAATTGTCCTGAACTTGTTACGGCAAGAGAAAGGGGTATTCCCATAATCAGTCGTGCGGAGTTTTTGGGCGAAATCTTAAAAGCATATAAAACCAAAATTGCAGTTTCGGGAAGCCATGGGAAAACGACTACGACAGCGATGCTTGGCGAGATTTTTGTTAAGGCTAAACTAAATCCGACTATTTTTTTGGGTGGAGAATATTTCTCTTATGGCAATTTTAGAAAGGGTGGTAAAAAGTATGCCATAACCGAAGCGTGCGAATACAAGAAAAATTTTCTTATGCTTCCCCACGATAGTAGTATTGTATTAAACGTAGACAACGACCACTTGGACAGTTACCTAAATATGGATGACATGATAAACTGTTTTAACAAGTTTTTGGGCGACGGGCTAGCGCTTGTAAATGCTGATGACCAAAATGCAAGCAAACTATTTAATAGGGCAGTTGCTACGTTTGGTATAAAAAAGACGGCTACTTTTAACGCTAAAAATTTACGCTTAGAAAAAAACGGATATTCATTTGATTTTTACGCTTATCAAAAAAAGATTGGAAGAATAAAACTTAGCGTTTTGGGGAAACATAATGTAATAAACGCCCTTGCTTCGGCAGGTTTAGCATATTTATACGGTGTAAAATTTTTAGTAATAAAAAAAGCGTTGTTTGAATTTAAGGGCGTTAAAAGAAGAAACGAGTTTATAGGACAGTTAAGCGATGCCAAAGTGTACGCAGATTATGCCCACCATCCCACCGAAATAAAATCAACTTTAGAAACGTTTCGACATAACAAAAAAACGTTAGTGGTGTTTCAGCCACACACCTATTCACGCACGAAAAATCTTATGCAGGATTTTATAGACGTGTTTTCTAAAGTGGAAAATTTAATTATATATAAAACTTATTCGGCAAGAGAAAAATTTGATGATAATGGCAGTGCATACAAGTTAAACGAAAACTTAAGATTAGTAAACGTCAACTCAATATATGCTGATGATTTTTGCCAGCTACAACAACAAATTATAGCAAAATTAGAAGATAAAATAGACAAAATTTTGGTATTAGGAGCAGGGGACGTTTATGAAGACGTTAAAAAAATAATATTAAATTATAACACTAATAAAAAAAATACAAAAAGTGTAAAATAAGGTTGCAAAATGGAGAAAAATAGTGTATCATATAATTAGATTTTATAATAGGAGAGTTTGGGCTTTATGGTACAAAAAAAGAGGAAAATTGCAGTTTTAGGTACTGGTAACGTTGGTGCAACCATAGCATACAACCTAGTTGTTCAAGGCGTTGCGTCTGAAATAGTTTTAGTTGATATTAACAAAGAAAAGGCAGAAGGCGAAGCGTTAGACCTTTCGCAATGCGCTGCAAGCTGTCCTTCGGTAAAAGTTTGGAGTGGTGAATATGCTGACGTTGCAGGTTCTGACTTCGTAGTAGTAACGTTCGGTGTTGGTAGAAAACCCGGTCAAACAAGACTAGACCTCGCTGCTATCAACATTGGTATCCTTAAAAGTGTTATAGGAGACGTTGCAAAAATAGCTCCCGAAGCCCTTTATATAGTAGTTTCTAATCCCGTAGACGTATTAACCTACGTTACTATGATGGATACTTGTCTTGATAAGAGCCAAGTTATTGGTACGGGAACGTTACTTGATAGTAACAGACTTCAACAAGCTGTTGCTGATTACTGCAAAGTAGACGTTCATAACGTAACTGCATACGTATTCGGCGAACATGGAGATGCTTGTATGGCTCCCTGGAGTTTATGTACCGTTTGCGGTATGCCTATTAGAGAATATTGCACCAAGATTATGGGTGTAAAAGAAGAAGTTTTAGAAGAAGAACTTCAAAATATATATACAGGTATGGTTGCAGCAGGTTCAAAGGTTATCAAAGCAAAAGGCGCAACGTTCTATGCTATCGCTGCATCTACCGTTCAACTTATCAAGGCACTTGCTTCAGACACCGAAACTATTTTACCCCTTGCTACTTACCTTAACGGTGAATACGGTGCAAAAGACCTATGCACAGGTGTTCTTTGTAAGGTTGGTGGTTCGGGCTTTAAGTCTATCGTAGAAGTACCCCTTCCCGAAGACGAAATGAAGTTATTCTCGGAAAAACTTGCATCTTTAGATAACACATTTACCGCTTTAGGTGTAAGAAAATAATATAATTACAATCTTTAATAAAAGGGAGTAGTTAGCGCATAAGCGTTTAAGGTATCGTCAATACGGAGTTATCCCGGTACTCTAGAATTACTTAAGTAATTTAACAAGACTTTTATCGTAATTAACTACGGTAAAAGTCTTTTTAATTTTAGGAGGAAAAAATGAAACTTTTCGTACTAATTCTTTTTATTTTGGTATACGTTTTAATTTTAGCGTTTCCAAGATACAAAGTTTTCTCTGCAGGTGGCGCAGCACTTTTAACTGCAGGTGGTGTGTTAATCGCAGGTATATCTACTTTCTCTGCCTTTTTATCTTCTATTAATTATAACGTTATACTTATGCTTTTAGGTATTATGCTTACCGTTGGTTTGTTTTCTGATTCAGGTATGCCTAATAGACTTGCGGACAAGCTTATGTCTAAAATTCCCAACGCCTTACCAGCAATCATAATTATTTGCGTGTTAAGTGGTTTGATATCGGCTCTTATAGATAACGTCGCAACCGTGCTAATGTTAGCACCTATAGGCTTAGCCCTTGCAAAAAAAGCCGAAGTTTCTCCTATACCGGTTATTATCGGTATATCAGTTTCTTCTAATCTTCAAGGAGCTGCAACTTTAGTTGGCGATACTACGTCTATTATGCTTGGCGATTACGCTGGTATGAGTTTTATGGACTTTTTCTTCCTAGACGGTAAAGTATCTATTTTCTGGGCAGTAGAACTAGGTATGATATTAACTATTCCCGTTTTATACTTTATCTTTAGAAAAGAAAATAAAAGAATATCTATCGCTTCAGAACATATCAACGTAACTTCTTACGTGCCTAGTATACTACTCATTCTTAACATCGTACTTTTAATCGTTACTTCGTTTATAGAAAAGAAGCCTGACATTACTAACGGCATTATATGTATGGTCATAGGTATTATTGGTTTCGTTTATTACGTTATTAAGTTTAAAGCAAACGTTATTGAAACTGCTAAGAAACATATTGACTACGAAACAATCTTCTTTTTATTGTTCTTATTTGTTTTGATATTTGCAGTAGAACAAGTAGGAATTATCGCAGACATCAGTAAGTTCTTTGCTAAAATTGGTAGCAGTAACGTCTTCTTACTATATACGCTTATCGTGTTTGGTTCGGTATTTATTTCAGCGTTTATTGATAATATTCCGTACGTTGCAACAATGCTTCCCGTTATCTCGTCGTTATGTGTAAGTTTACCAGGTGTTGAACCCAATCTTCTTTACTTTGGTCTACTAATCGGCGCAACCTTAGGTGGTAATATTACGCCTGTAGGCGCATCGGCTAACGTAGTAGGTATAGGTATCCTAAGAAAAGAAGGGTACAAAGTACAAAACAAAGATTTCTTCAAAATTGGTATACCGTTTACTCTAGTAGCAGTACTTGGTGGATATTTACTCACCTACCTCGTTTGGGGATTATAAGAATTAAAACTAATCAAAAAAGGCTAACGAAAAGAATTTTTCGTTAGCCTTTTTAAGTCTTTAATTTGTTAATAAATTTCTACGCCAGACGGAGAGAACATAAAAATATTCTTTTCCATCTCATAAACACCACCGTTAAGCGCATAAACAGCACCCGATAGCATATCTAAAATTCTAATAGCCGTTTCGGTTTTTAATTGCGTTAAATGTACAATAGCCGTTTTGTTTGCTTTTAGGCAATCTATAATAACTTCAACGTCTTTATAAGAAGTGGGGGAGAACACCGAAACAGGACCTTTTTTCTGCATATCGTTTTGAAAGGGTGCATCCACACTATTTCTATTGCTTATTCTATCAGATTTAGTTTCTTTACCGAATAAATCAAACAATCCCATTTTAGTTATCTCCGTAATTTCTTTTACCGAATATAAGACTGCCCACACGAATAACGTTAGCACCATTATTTATAGCAACCTTATAATCAGCACTCATACCAACCGAAAGGTAGATAATATTTTCATCAGTTTTTCTTATTATATCATAAATCTCACGCATTTTCAATACGAGATTTTGTAAATATTTTTGGTCGTCGGTTTTAGGAAGCATAGCCATTAACCCTTTAACCTTAACTCCACCAAGTTTTTTTACAGTTTGATAAAACTCAATAGCGTTTTCGGGGCTAATACCACTTTTAGAAAGTTCACCACCAACGTTAATTTCTAGTAAAACGTCTTGTATAACTTGACGGATTTTAGCAACTCTAGAAATTTCTTCGGCAAGTTTAAGACTATCTACCGAGTGAATTAGGTCTACTTTTCCAACTAAATATTTAACTTTGTTGGTTTGTAAATGCCCAATAAAATGTTGTTTTGCTCCGCTTATCTTGTCCGTTTTTTCTCTAAACTCTTGAACTTTATTCTCTGCAACGACCTCTAAACCATTAGAAATGGCAAGGTTAATGGTGTCAGCGTCCATAGTTTTCGTAGCACCGACAAGCATTATCTTTTCGCCGAGATTGTTGCCGTCTTTAATCTCGTATAAAATTTTATCAAGATTTTCTTTTATAAACATTACTTGTTGTTTAGAATATCGGTCATGTTAAATAAACCGTTTTTCTTTCCACATATAAACTTAGCTGCTTTTACTGCACCGAAAGCAAAAACCTTTCTATCTGAAGCGTGGTGTGATAAGGTAATCACTTCATCGTTTCCAGCAAATATTACATCGTGTTCACCAACGATATTGCCACCACGTATAGCGTGAATACCTATTTCGTTAGCATCACGTTTACCTACTATTCCGTTTCTACCATAAACGTAGAACTTATCGTTATCAACGTCCTTTACGGCATCGGCAAGCATAAGGGCAGTGCCACTGGGTGCATCCACCTTTTGGTTATGGTGTTTTTCTATAATTTCAATATCAAAACCTGCAAGGTTTTTAACTGCAGTCTTAACTAGTTCAATTAAAACGTTTACGCCAAGCGACATATTAGCTGAACGGAAAATAGCGTTGGTTTTACTTGTTGCGTTGATTTTCTCTAAATCTTCAGGAGTGTAACCCGTAGAACAAAGCACGGCACTAGCGCCAGTCTTAGAGATAAACGTTAAAATACTATCTAGGGCTTTGGGCGAAGAAAAATCGATAACCACGTCAACTTGTTCGGTTACCTTGCTAAAATCATCGTAAACGGGGATACAGCCACTTAAATCCTCAGTCCTGTCCACACCGCAAACAGCAGTAACTTCTGGGTCAGTGCTAATTGCAGAAATAACGTTAGCACCCATTTTACCGAGTGCGCCACTTATAAGAATTTTTATCATTTTATTATTCCTTAATATCGAATCCGAAATCTTTTAATATTTTTACCATTTGAACTTGATGTTCGGGTTCAAGTTCAGTTAAAGGCGCTCTTAAAATGCCGTTACCTAAACCGATATATTCAATAGCCTTTTTAACGGGTATGGGGTTAACTTCGCAAAACATTATATCGATAAGGGGAAGAAGCCGTTCTTGTAATTCGACTGCTTCAGCGTTTTTACCGCTAAAATAAAGTTTAGCGACGTCTGAAACTTCTTTAGGAGCAACGTTACTTGCAACCGATATTAAACCCATAGAACCAATAGAAAGCATTGCAAGGTTTAAGTTGTCGTCGCCAGAGTATAGTGCGGTCTTACCACGAATAAGTCTAGCCGTTTCACAAATTTGTTCCATGTTGCCACACGCTTCCTTGATACCGCCGATGTTTTTGTGCTCAGCAATTTCAGCCATAGTGGTGGGTAAAATGTTTACGCCCGTTCTTGCGGGAACGTTATAGCAAAGTACCGGAATATCAATGTTATCGCAAACGTCGTTATAATATTTTACTAACCCTTTTTGCGTGCATTTGTTGTAGTATGGGGTAATTACTAAAAGACCGTCAGCACCTATTTTTTGAGCAAGTTGACTCTTTTCGATAGCGTGTTTAGTACAGTTGCTACCCGAACCTAAAATGTATTTTACACGACCTGCAATTTTATCGTAAGAAAATTTTGCAATACTTTCGTATTCGTCGTCGGTAATAGTGGGGGCTTCGCCCGTAGTACCTAAAATACAAAGGGCTTCTATGCCGTTAGAAATCTGGTATTCTATTTGCCTTTCTAGTGAAGCGTAGTCTATACCGTCTTCAGTAAAAGGGGTTATCATAGCGGTACAAGTACCACGAAAAATGGTTTTGTTCATAATGTTTCCTTAAATTTAACCGTTATATTGATTTTTAACTGCACCGAGTTCAATTGCTTTTTCAGCGATTTGAACGGCGTTAGTTGCAGCACCTTTTCTAATGTTGTCGGCTACAACCCACATATTGATACCACTAGAAACCGTTTCGTCAAGTCTAAGTCTACCAACGAAAACTTCGTCCTTGTTTTCAGCGGTAATAGCCATAGGATAAACGTTATTTTTAACGTCGTCTTGAACAACGATACCTTCGGTTGAAGAAAGAATTTCTTTAACTTGTTCTAAAGTACAGGGTTTTTCAAATTCTACATTAATTGATTCACTGTGTCCGTAGTAAACGGGAACACGTACGCAAGTTGCCGTAATCTTCATATCCCAATCGCCTAAGATTTTCTTAGTTTCAAATATCATCTTGTCTTCTTCTTTTGTGTAACCGTTGTCCATAAACACGTCGATATGGGGGAGGCAGTTACCGAAGATAGGATAGGGGAATTTTTGGGGTGCTTCACCGCAAATACCACCCTTTAGGTCGTTAAATCCTTTAACGCCCGCACCAGATACCGCTTGATAGGTAGAGTATACGATACGTTTAATCTTAAACGCTTGGTGTAAAGGTTTTAATGCAACTACTGCTTGAATAGTCGAGCAGTTGGGGTTTGCTATAATATTTTTATGATTTAGTATATCGTCTGCGTTACATTCGGGAACTACTAGCGGAACGTTTTCATCTCTACGCCAAGCGCTAGAGTTATCGATAACTAAAATACCGTGTTTAGCAAAAATAGGAGCAAATTCCTTACTAGTGTCGCCACCTGCAGAGAAAAGGGCTATATCGATATTTTTGCCTTCAAGATTTTCTTCCTTTAATTCTATTACGGTGTGGGGTTTTCCCATAAAGTCAATTTGTGTACCAGCCGACTTCTTTGATGCGAAGAGATAATAATTTTCTACGGGTAAATTACGTTCGGTGAGTACCTCTAAAAACTTTCTACCAACCATACCGGTTGCGCCTACGACTGCTACGTTGTATTTTTTCATATTTGTTCTCCAAAAAAAATTTATGTACTTAGTTTAACAAAATAACTTATAAATGTAAAGTTTTTTTAACTAATATGCAGTTTTTATTTGTAAATTTTGTCAATTTGTTATACACTATATGTGTATAAATTTATCTTTAGTATAAGGTGAACTATGGCAAAGAAAGGCTTAAAAGGTTTTGTTAATAGATTAGTCGAAGGTAGGGAAAAGTCCGAGGGCTACGCAAGGGCTAGTCTTCCGTCTAATAGATGGGAATTGTTTTGGGATATTTTTAAAGGAAGATTTGGTAAGTTAGTTATAATCAACTTGCTAATGTTGTTATTTTTTCTTCCCACAGTTTTACTTTTCTTGTTTAGGTATCTTAGCATAAGCGCTTACGGTATGAGTTATCCGTTTGGACAAGCGTTCGGCGTGGGATTTATGGCGCCGAATTCGTTAATCGGCATGACTGAAGCCATAGTTTTTAACGTAAACTCGTCAATTTATTTGCTTTTTCCGATTGCTATGATGATAGCATCAATTGGTCTTAGCGGGGGCGCATATATAATTAGAAACTTAGTTTGGACGGAAGGCACTTTCGTTGCTAACGATTTTTGGCGTGGTATTACAAAAAATTATAAAAAAGTTTTCGTAATTACCTTAATGTTCTCTATTATTTTTTACTTGACGTTTAGTGCAACGGCATTATTAGAACAAATGGCAGTTGTAGGAACTATAGACGTTGTTTTAGCCGTTGTTTTGAAAGTTTTAGCGTATTTCGTGTTTGCGCTGTTTTCTATAATGACTTTGCACATGATTACCATGACGGTTACTTACGACTACGGCATTTTAGCACTACTAAAGAACTCGTTCTTGTTTACGGTAGGTTTGATTCCGCAAAACGTCTTTTTTGGGTTTTTGGTAATTTTACCTTTCTTGCTTGCCTTTCTAGGTGGATTTTTAACCATTTTATTTATAATCGTAATAGGGCTATTCGGGCTTTCTTACGCTATGCTTATATGGACTGACTTTTCACAATGGGCGTACGACGGTTTCATAAACGAAAAAATCGGCGCTAAAAAGAAAAGAGGTATCTACGAAAAAGTTAGCGATAACTCGTCTAAAGAAAATCTTGAAAAGTACAAAAAACAAATGGAATACGCAAGACAATCGGCACTTTCTTCACGTCCTATTAAACCTATTACCGACGATGAACTTCAACTTGCCGAACTTCCAACTACGTTTAACAGAAAAGATATTGAAAAACTTAACGCTTCTCGTCAAGCAATTATCGAAGACAACAAGCGTTACGTAGAAGAACATTCTAAACAACTAGAAGAAAAACTCTATGCTGATAAATCTAAAGAAGAACTTGAGAAAGAACGTCAAGCAAGAATTGAAAGGGCAAAGAGAGAACTTCTAAAGCGTAAAAAAAGATAATTTATAGGTAAAGACACCTTTCACGGTGTCTTTCCTTAAAGTTAAGGGAAAACCATGGCAGATAAATTACTTAAAGGCTTAATATTTAATAACGAAATATCCGTATCGGTGTTAGATACTACCGATATGGTTAATCGTGCCATAAAAATACATAATCTATCGCCTGTAACGGCGGCGGCTTTTGGTAGAACTATTACGGCTTGTACGTTTATGGCAAGTGGACTAAAAAACCAAAAAGATAAACTTTCGGTAGTGGTTGCAGGCGATGGTCCTATCGGTAAAATAACCGTTTGCGGTAACGGTGATTTATATATGCGTGGATACGTAGATAATCCAAGCGTTGACTTGCCGTTAAAGCCCAACGGAAAACTTGACGTTTCTGGTGCAGTAGGCGCTAACGGAAGAATAACCGTTATAAAGAGCATGGGACTAAAAGAGCAGTATTCGGGTAGTTCAAAAATTGTAAGTGGTGAAATTGCCGAAGATTTTACTAGTTACTACGCTTTAAGCGAACAGCAACCTACTGCTATGGCACTAGGCGTAAAGATAGGCAAAAGGGGTAAATGTATCGGCGCAGGTGGTATTATTTTACAACCGTTACCCTTTGCGAGCGAACAGTCTTTAGAAAAAGCCGAAAATCTTATGAATCAGTTTTCTAACGTTTCAACTCTAGTAGAAACTTTAGGCGCTGAAGGTATAGTAAACGAGTTTTTTAAGGATGCAGAAATTAACGAATATCAACCGAAATACAGGTGTTTATGTTCAAGAAATTATCTTAAAGGCATTATTATGTCATTAGGTAAAGCTGAAATAGACGACATACACGAAAAACAACAAAAGATAGAAGTTAAGTGCGAGTTTTGTGGTAAAAAATACGTATTTACCAAAGAAGACACTGATAAATTGTTTTAATATGCAAGAGAAAGTTATTCAATTTCCGTTTGACTCAACTAAATATCTTTCGGTTGCTGAAAAATACAACAAAGAAGGCAAGCACTTAGATGCTTTGGGGTTTTTGTTTACTGCGCTTAAACATCATCCAAAAGACTATCAAATAATATCTGAAATTGCCGACACGTACGCCGATATGGGGCTTAGCGATTATTCCAATAAATTTTGGTTTAAGTATATTGGCGTTGCGCCTGAACACAAAATTTCTACAGCTTATGAAGAACTAGCAATAAACTATTTTTATTTAGATAATTTATGGGCGTCTAGTTACTATTTTCATCTAAAAGTTACTACTGACGGGTATATTTCAAGAGACACTTTAAGCGAAGAAATTGTAGAATTTTTGAACGAAAGACTAGATAAACGTTCGCTGTATCACATAGCGTATCCGTTTGATAGAGCAGATTTTTCGGTAAAAATAAAAGCGGGGAAACGTGCGTTTTCTGCAGGAGATTTTAGGTCGTCTACAAAGATTTTAGAGTCTATTCCGTCAGAGTGTATTGATGAAGACGGTAGTGGCGATTTAACTATTGCCTATTTAATGGGTAAAGAAGAAGAAAAGGCAATAGACGCTTGTAAAGAGTCGTTGCGTGTTCACGGCGAAAACGTTACGGCGTACTGTAATCTTTCAACTATATATTTCACTAAAGACGATAAAGAAAAAAGCAAATATTACTACGATAAAGCCTTATCTTTGATGCAAAAAGGTAAAGACGAAGAATATAAAATCTTGTCGTGTGCTATTGGGCAATGTGATTATCTTACCGTTAAAAACTGTGTAAGCGTAATACTTAAAGAACGTGAAAACGACCCTATGATGTGGTTTATTTTAGCAGTTGCAAAGGCAAACCTTGGCGAATTAGAAAGTTCGGTTACGGCTTTTAAGACGGTTTTTAGAATAAATCCTAGCGATGAAATAAGTTATTATTACGCAAACTACATACAAAACCTATTAGACGGCGGAAAAGACCAAGACAAAATTTTTCCGATAAGTTTTGAAAAAGAATATCCGAAAAAAATAGTAAAAGAAAACAAGAAATACATAAAAGATATAAAAATAGAGGACGCTTCCGAGATAATTAAAAGCGCTAGTAATCGTGAAAAAATTCTATGGGGCGTAAGGTATGGCGACGAAAAAACCGTTCAAAAATGTTGCGCAATAATTTGCTTAGCTGAACATAATCCTAGCATAAAAACGCTTCTAAATTTCTTGTTAGAACCGGAATTTCCCGATGAAAGTAAACGCCGAATAGTATTTACTTTGCTCGTTTGTGGAAGAAAAAATAAATTTGGCGTAGTTTGTGATAACTGTTACGTTTTAGTAAAAACACGTAAGACCTTGTTCTCTAATGACGAAGAAGGTATGCTTTTTAATACGGCGTATGCGCTTACGGTTTCTAAAGCCGTGTTTATGGGAATAGACGACGTAGAAAAAATTGCCTTTCGTGCTAACAAAATTTACAAAAAATTCGGCAAAATAATATTAGCGGGAAATTACACCGTAGAAGATATAAGTTCTCTTATAATTTACGATTGTGATTACAAACGTTTTACGGACTTAAAAACCGTTTGCACAGCGTTTGGTGGAGACTATGAAAAACTTAAAGATTTAGGACTTATAATAAAGGGAGAATAGTATGGTAAAAATTATAGATTTAGACGCTTTGTTCGATAGTTATATTTCAGATTACGTTTATAAAAACGTTGGCAAGGTTAAGCCTGAAGAAATAGAAAATAATATACCCGTTTTATACGTTAAATTCGGAGATGAAAAATTAAAAGAACTAGACGGTTTTACGCCTAATACTTACTACTTACAGTTTAACGCCGAAGAACTTATAGACGCACTAGAAAAGCACGTAAATACCGACGTTTCAGTATCTGATTTTTTATGTGAAGCAATTATTTCTAACCCTAATTCTTCCGCTGTTATCGGTAAATATCTTGCTAAAGATAGCGGTGAAGAGTTTACTCTTTACTTATTAAATTTATTGTCTGATTTAGATGGTGAATTGCCTAAAAATAGGTTATTAGAAATGGTTTTATACGATGAAAGCGAGCCTATAAGAGAAGTTGCAACTGATATTTTAGGCAAAATTGCTGAAGACGTAAAAGAACAAATTTTATCGGCGTTTTACGATAGTTCGGATACGGTAAAAGCAGACCTAGTTGATATTATTTCTAACTGTAAAAACGATGAAAGAGTGTTTAATCTTTTAATATCGGAATTTAAAAAACACACGGAAAACGTACCCCTTTACGCATCTTATTTAAGTAAATACGGCGATGAAAAAGCACTTCCGTATTTACTAGAAGCAATTGAAAATCCTAAGATTTCTTATCCTGATTTTGAAGAACTTAGGTTTGCAATAGAATCACTCGGTGGAGAATACACGAAACAAAGAGATTTTTCTAACGATAAGTATTATAAAAAACTTAAAAACTAAAATCGTATAAAAATCTTAGGTTAGGTCATAATACTTCTAAACATTACGGAGGTAGTTATGTCCAGAAAGAAAAAAATAAAAATTAAAAAACTTACCGACGAAGAATACGGTAACTATTTAATGGCGTTAAAAGACGAAGTCCCGCCAGAGGCAGTAAGAAGACTTCAAGAAGGTAACGACAAAAAAGAATAAAAACAAAAAATATTCTCTATCGATAGGATAGAGAATTTTTTTACGAATTTCTTGTAATACAAGAGAAAAAGTGATATAATTGATGAGTAAGATAGGTTTAAGGAACTAGGGAATGATACAAATCGTAGAAGTTAAGACAAAAAAACAAATAAAAGACTTTGCAACTTTTCCGTTAAAGCATTATCAAGACTGTCCGTATTACGTACCGTGTCTTTTGTCTGACGAGATAAACATCTTTAATCCTAAGAAAAATTTTAGGCTAGATAAAAACGTATTAAAAGGGTTTTTGGCGTATAAAGACGGGGTTTTAGTTGGAAGAATTGCAGGTCTTATAAACACCGAACACAACAAAATGACGGGCGAAAACTATATAAGATTTTCAAGATTCGACGCAATAGATGATTTGGAAGTGTTTAGTGCCTTAATAAAAGCCGTTGAAGATTTTGGTAGAAGTTACGGTATGAAATATATTCACGGACCATGGGGTTTTACCGACCAAGATAGAGAAGGTCTACTTACCTACGGATTTAACGAGAGAAGCACGTATTCTACTGAATATTCGTACGAGTACTATCATAAAAACCTAGAAAAGCTAGGGTTTTGCGACCAGTCTAAATGGGTGGAATATAAGTTTTCTATTCCCGATGAGCCGTACGATAGAATAACTTCTATTGCGCAAAAACTTAAAGAAAGACATAATCTTACAGAAGTTTTCGACCATTACAATTTAAAAACTATAGTAAAAAAATACGGTCATAAACTTTTTGACCTTATTAACGAAGTTTACGGAGATTTAGACGGATACGTTCCTGTAGAAGGAAAGGCTGTTGATAACGTTTTATCGCAGTTTGCAACCATAGTAAACACTAAATACGTGAGTATTTTAGTTGACGAAAACGACGAGATAATGGCGTTCGGTGTAGTACTGCCGTCCATTGCAGACGCTTTAATTAAGAATAGGGGAAAATTATTCCCGTTTGGGTTTATTAGATTGCTTAAGGCGATAAAAAGGCCTAAACAACTAGAAATGGCACTTATCGGTGTAAAAAAAGAACATCAAAATACCGGTATAAATTCTATAGTAATAAGTCGTATTATGAATAACGTGGTTAAAGACGGCATACAGCTCATAGAATCTAATCCGATGCTTGAGAGTAATTATAATATTCAACAACAGTGGAAATTTGCTGAAAGTACAGTACATAAAAAACGCCAAACATACATAAAAGAAATCGTGTAACTTATAAAGATAACCAATTAGATTAAAAGGGATTTGAAAAATCAAATCCCTTTTGTTTTTTTTGGTTAAAAACCTTGAAAAAACCCTTTATATATGATATACTTTATAAGTATTATTTTAAATATATTCAAGGTGAATTTATGGAAAGAGTAAAATTTAAGGACCTATTTAAAAACACACAAGACTATTTATCAAAGCCTATTACCGTATGTGGTTGGGCAAAGACTATAAGAGATTCAAAATCTTTTGGTTTTATAGAACTTAACGACGGTTCGTATTTTAAGAACTGTCAAGTTGTTTTTGCGAGAGACGTAATTACTAACTACGATGAAATCGCTAAGCAAAACGTTGGTGCTTGTCTTAAAGTTGTGGGAAACGTTATTCTCACCCCCGAAAGAAACCAACCTTTTGAAATTTCTGCAACAAGCGTTGAAGTTTTGGGTACTTCTAGTCCAGAATATCCCTTACAAAAGAAACGCCATACTCTAGAGTATTTAAGAACTATTCCACACTTACGTCCTAGAACTAACGTGTTTAACGCAGTGTTTAAGATTAGAAGCCAAGCATCGTTTGCAATTCACACCTTCTTTAATCAAAGAGGGTTCGTATACGTACATACGCCTATTATTACGGGAAGCGACTGCGAAGGTGCAGGGGCAATGTTTCAGGTAACTACTTTAGATTTAGACAACGTTCCGACGGAAAACGGAACGGTAGACTATAAACAAGACTTCTTCGGTAAAAAGGCAAGCCTTACCGTATCAGGTCAACTAGACGTAGAAAACTACGCTATGGCTTTTTCTAACGTATATACCTTTGGTCCTACGTTTAGGGCAGAACACTCTAACACCGTTCGTCACGCAGCAGAGTTTTGGATGATAGAACCTGAACTTGCTTTTGCGGACCTTTCCGATGATATGGACTGTGCTGAGGATATGGTTAAGTTTATCATAGAAAACGTTATGGAAAACTGCCAAGAAGAAATCAAATTCTTAAACCAATTCGTTGACACGGGTTTAATCGAAAGACTAAATAACGTTAAAAATAACGAGTTTAAGCGTTTAACTTATACCGAAGCAATTGAAATTTTAGAAAAGGTTAAGGACCGTTTTGATGCTCCCGTTTATTGGGGTGTGGACCTTCAAAGTGAACACGAAAGATATATCACTGAAGAAGTGTTCAAAAAACCGGTATTTTTAACCGATTATCCAAAAGATATTAAGGCATTCTATATGCGTCTTAACGACGATAATAAAACCGTTGCAGCTTCTGACTTACTAGTTCCTGGTATCGGTGAACTTATCGGTGGTAGTCAAAGAGAAGAAAGACTAGACGTTTTAGTAAAACGCATGAACGAGTGTGGTCTTAACCCCGAAGAATACAAATCTTACCTTGATTTAAGAAGATTTGGTGGCGTAGTTCACTCGGGCTTTGGACTAGGTTTTGAAAGAATGGTAATGTATTTAACCGGTATTTCTAACATAAGAGACGTATTGCCTTTCCCGAGAACTGTTGGAACTTTAGAAAACTAATAAAATAAAGGGTAAAAGATGAAAAGGATTTTAGTAGACGCTTTTGGTGGAGACCACGCACCCAAAGAAATAATAGCGGGTGCGATGTCCACTTTAGAGTTAAGAGATGATTTTAAAATAGTTTTCGTTGGTAAACAGACGGAAATAGAAGAAGAATTAAAACAATACACTTTCGATAAAGATAGAGTGGAAATTCTACACGCTGAAGACGTAATTACTTGCGAAGAAGAACCCGTTTTGGCAGTTAGAAAAAAACCGAACAGTTCTATTTGCGTAGCGTATAAAGAACTAAAAGAAAACGACGATGCACACGCTTTCGTGTCGGCGGGTTCAACAGGAGCAGTTTTGGTTGGTGCAACCTTAAAACTCGGTAGAATACAAGGGCTTAACCGTCCTGCGTTTGCACCCGTTTTGCCAACTGTTATAGACGGTCAAAACGTGATTTTAACCGATTCAGGTGCAACGCCAGACTGTAAACCTATAAACCTATGCCAATTTGCTTTGATGGGTAGTGCTTATGCTGAAAGTATGGGCGTAAAAAATCCTAGAGTTGCATTGCTTTCTAACGGTACTGAAGACGAAAAAGGTAACGCTTTAAACCACGAAGTTTTCCCAATTTTAAAAAGCATGAAAACTATAAACTTTATCGGAAATATCGAAGCGAGAGATATTTTGATGGGCGTATGCGACGTTGTAGTTTGCGACGGGTTTTCGGGCAATATTGCACTAAAAGGTATAGAAGGTGCGGTAGGAGCAATCTTTTCGCAGTTAAAGGCAGGCATCAAATCTTCGTTTAAAGCAAAACTCGGTGCGTTGCTTATGAAAAAGACCTTCAAAAACTTAAAAGGTAAACTAGATTACAACAAAAAAGGCGGTGCGCTATTCTTAGGCGTTAACAAGACCATTATAAAAGCACACGGTTCTTCTAAACGTGAAGCAATGAAAAACGCCGTGCTACAAGCAGTAACTTGTTGCGACACCAACTTAACTGAAAAACTAAAAGCAAAACTAGACGCTGAAGTAATAGATTTCGGAGTGTAATATGGCGATTTTCGACGTAAACGGTTGCGAGCAAAAATTAGGTTACGTTTTTAAGGACAAAATGCTTTTACGACAGTGCTTTACGCACGCATCGTACGGTTTTGAACACGGTGAAAATAACAATGAACTTTTAGAGTTTTTTGGTGATTCGGTACTTCAACTTGTCGTTACTGAATACCTTTTCAAAAATTCTAAAGGCGACGAAGGAAAACTTACAAAAGAACGTGCGTTAATGGTTGCAAGAGACCCGCTTACTGAAATCGTAAAAAAACTAGATATAAGTCAGTACGTGTTACTTGGCCGTGGACAAGATAAAAGTGAAAACCTAGACCAAAAACTGTATTCTAGCGTTTATGAAGCAGTAGTTGCCGGTATTTATATAGATGGCGGTATGACGGCTGTTAAGAAGTTTATAAAAACCACTCTAATTAAAAACTACGAAGACTCCTTAAAAAAGACTTCAAGACCTGTTAAAACAGTATCTACTCAATCAAAAAACCAGCTTCAAGAATATGTACAAAAAAATAAAATAGGTAGTATTTCGTATCAAACTCTCGGCGTAAGTGGTCCATCTCATAAACCACAGTTTAGGGTAAGTGCTATGCTTAACGGTATAAGTATCGCTGAAGGTACGGGTGGTAGTAAAAAATTAGCCGAAGCATCGGCAGCCGAAAAGGCGTTAAAGAAATTAATCTTAGGTAGGAAAAAATAGTGAATTTTGAAAAAGTTGAACTTTACGGATTTAAGTCGTTTGCAGACAAAGCGGAAATAAAGTTCGGTAACGGCATAACGGGTATAGTAGGGCCAAACGGTTGCGGTAAAAGTAACGTAGCCGACGCTATACGTTGGGTGCTAGGTGAACAATCTGCAAAAAGCCTACGTGGTTCAAATATGCAAGACGTAATTTTCTCGGGTACACAGGGAAGAAAATCTTTGTCGTACTGTGAAGTTTCGTTATTTTTTGATAACTCTAACAAAATGTTTAGTATAGATTACAACGAAGTAATCATTACTAGAAAACTTTATAGAAGCGGTGAAAGTGAATACTTTATAAATAAACAACCCGCAAGACTTAAAGATATTATCGAACTTTTACACGAATGCGGTATCGGTAAAGAAGGATATACTATTATCGGTCAAGGTAAAGTAGAAGAAATAATGTCAGCTAAACCCGAAGACCGTCGTATGATATTCGAAGAAGCAACGGGTATCGCTAAGTTCAAAACTCGTAAAAACGAATCGGAAAGAAAACTAGAACGCACTCGTGAAAACATCATAAGGTACGTAGACATATTATCGGAAATAGAAAACCAACTAGGGCCACTTGAACGTCAAGCGGAAAAAGCTAAAGAATACAACGAATTAACTGAGCAACTCAAGTTTCACGAACTTAACACGTACGTAGCAAAAGTAGACGGTGTAGAAGAAGCCAAAGGCAAAATTAACGTAAAAATTAAAGGTATAGAAGACCAAACGGCACTGCGTCAATCGGAATACGATAACGCAGTAAAAGAATACGACAAAATTTTTGCTGATATAGAAAATGCCGACGTAAAACTAAGAGACTTAAACGACAAACTTTTACAAAAACGTGTAAGCATGGAAAGGTCTTCAGGCGCACAACAACTTTATAAAGAAAAAATCTCGTATCTACTAAGCCAAATAGAGCGTGCTAAAAAGGAAATAACAGAAAATCAAACGCTTATAGAAGAAAGTAAAGCAAACCTTTCGCTTAACGAAACGACCTTAAGGGCAACTGAAGACGACTTAAAAAAGTTAACCAAAAAAGCCGAAGAATTAAGCGCTAAAATCGTTAAACTTAACGAGAGAATCGCACTAGGCGAAGAGCTAGCCGTAAATACCAGAAAGAAGGTTATAGAATCTATAGAAAACCTTTCTGATATTAAAATGAGCACGGGCGCAAAAAACATTGAACGTGAAAACCTTATCGCAAAAATAAACGAACTTACCGATAGACTAGACGGATTAAGTGTTAAACGTGAACAAAGTTTTAATGAAAAAGAAAAGTGTGATAACAATATCGACGAGTTAGATAGGGCAGTATTTGATACCAAAAACCAAATAGCCGAAAAGGAAGACGAAGTAAGAGATTACAACGAAAAGGTTGCGGGTGTAGAAAACAAAATCTATTCATTAAACTCTGTAATTACTACTTTAGTTACTAAAGACAACTTCTATCGTGGACTAAAAGACAGTTACGAAGGTTTTGCTCCTGCAGTAAAACTTTTACTTAATAAAGCAAAAGATAATGCCGAACTAAAGAAAAGAATTAAAGGCGTTGTAGCAGAACTTATAAAAAGCGACAAAAAATACGACGTTGCGTTAGAAACGGCGCTTGCTGCTTCTGCACAAAACGTGGTTACCGCTAACCCCGACGACGCTAAATACTTAATTGAATACCTAAAAGTAAACAAATACGGTAGAATTACTTTCTTGCCTATAACTTCAGTTAAACCTAGAGAAAGAAATTTCTCAGTAACAAGCGCCTTAAACGATAAAGGTGCGTTAGGTGTTGCAGATGAAATCGTTTCTTACGATTCTCAGTACAAAAACGTTATAAGTAACCTTTTAGGAAACACTTTAATCGTAGACACTTTAGAAAACGCTACGGCTATTGCTAATAAATACCGTTTTGCGTTTAAGATTGTAACTCTTGACGGCGACGTTTTCTCTACACAAGGTGCAATGACGGGTGGTTCTAGACGTAACGATGCTCCGGGACTACTTTCTAACGATAGAAAAATAGAAGACAATGCCGAACAGTTAAAAGTAAAACGTGCCGAAATGGACGAGTTAAAAGAAGAAAAAGCAAAACTCGAAGTTTTACGTGATAAATCGCTTGACGACTTGTCAATGTTAAACGATATGTATAACGGAAAGCGTCAACAAGTTTTAGTTGAACGTGAAAAGCAATCGGTTATAGAAAAATCGTTATCGGAAATCGGTAGAGAAATAGAAAACACCAACGAACTTATTTTGACAGTTGAAGATAAACTAAAACA
>JAFVOW010000070.1 GCA_017505625.1 Clostridia bacterium
AGCTGTCTGGGAGACCAGGTAAAAATTTTTCCTTATCCTGTATTTTATTTAAAATATTTAACGGCAGATTCAAACATGCGAATATCGTAATCACCGTAGACGTTTTTATATAGTCCTTTACCAACTCTTTCACTGTGTCCCATTTTACCAAAAACTCTACCATCGGGAGAAGTAATACCTTCTATTGCACAAATCGAGCCGTTAGGATTGAATCTAATATCGTTTGTCGCATTACCGTTTAAATCAACGTATTGTGTAGCGATTTGACCGTTTTCTTGTAATTGATTTAATAGTTCAGGCGAGATTAAGAATCTTCCTTCACCGTGCGAAATAGGAACGTTTACTATATCCCCAACGTTTTTAAGAGCTAGCCACGGAGATTTATTTGAAACAATTTTAGTTCTAACTATTCTAGATTGGTGTCTTGCAATAGTATTAAAAGTTAACGTAGGACAATTTTCATCAGTATCTATAATTTTACCATAAGGAACTAAACCAAGCTTTATAAGTGCTTGGAAGCCGTTACAAATACCACACATTAAACCGTCTCTGTTGTTAAGTAAATCGTGAACGCCTTCTTTTATCATAGCATTTCTAAAGAAGGCCGTAATGAACTTACCGCTTCCGTCGGGTTCATCCCCACCTGAGAATCCACCCGGAATAAATATCATTTGTGAATCTTTTAGTTTTTTAGCAAATTCTTCAACGCTTTCTGAAATATCGCTTGCGGTTAGGTTTTTAATTACAGCAATATCAGCAATACCACCTACACGTTCAACGGCTTTAGCACTATCATATTCACAGTTTGTACCTGGGAACACGGGAATTAATACCTTAGGTTTAGCAACTTTTATGTTAGCCGTATAACGATTGCTTGCGTTAAACGATAATTCTTTAATATCGTTTTTACCGTTATCAATATTACAAGAATATACACTTTCGAGTTTATTTTCATAATTATTTAATAGACTGTCAAGTTGTAGTTCTTCGGTGTTATAAGTAATTTTGCCGTCATTAGTAACCTCACCTAAACATAAAGCATTTTCTATATTTTCGGTTGTTTCTAAAACAAAACTACCATAATTATAACCAAAGATATTATATAAAGATAAATGCTTATTAAATGCAAAACCAAAACCGTTACCTATAGCCATCTTGAAAATTGCTTCAGCCACGCCACCTAAAGTAGGTGTATAACAAGAAACAGCTTTACCGGTCCTTAAAAGATTTGTTACTCTATCAAATACTTTTAATAGACTTTCAGTATCGGGAAGATTATCTTCAGTGTATTTAGGCGAAATCATATAAACTTTATTGCAAGCTTTTTTAAATTCGCCCGAAACAACGTTTTTAAGTTTATCAGTTGTTACGGCAAAAGAAACTAATGTAGGTGGAACGTCAAGTTTTTCAAAACTACCACTCATTGAATCTTTACCACCGATAGCGCCAATTTTAAGTTGTTTTTGTGCCATAAACGCACCAAGCAATGCTGAAGTAGGTTTACCCCAACGTTTAGCATCTTTACCAAGTCTTTCAAAATATTCTTGGAACGTTAGATATACGTCGTTAAAATCTGCACCTGTTGCGATGAGTTTTGAAACCGATTCGATTACGGCTAAATATGCACCGTGATACGGACTTTTTTCAGTAATAAAAGGATTATACCCCCACGACATAAACGAAACGTCATCAGTATCGCCTTTTTCTACTGAAATTTTATGTACCATTGCTTGAATTGGCGTTAATTGATTTTTACCACCAAACGGCATAAGTACAGTGTTTGCACCAATAGTTGAGTCAAAACGTTCTGAAAGACCACGTTTTGAACAAACATTAAGGTCTTTAACCAATTCGTTAAAGTTATCAGTAAAATTGCCGTTAATTTGTTTATTGTAGTCTTCGGGTTTAGATAAAATAACGTCTATATGTTTTTCCGCACCATTTGAGTTAAGGAAATCTCTATTTAAGTCGACAATAACTTTATTATTCCATGTCATCGTCATTCTATTTTTATCTGTAACCGTTGCAACGTGGCATGCCTGTAAATTTTCGGACTTAGCAAGAGCCATAAACTTTTCAAGGTTTTCTCTTTCTATAACAACAGCCATACGTTCTTGCGATTCACTTATAGCAAGTTCAGTACCGTCTAAACCTTCATATTTTTTAGGAACTTTATTAAGGTCAATCTCTAAGCCGTCGGCAAGTTCGCCAATCGCAACAGAAACACCACCTGCACCAAAGTCATTACAACGTTTAATCATCCTAGACGCTTCAGGATTCCTGAATAATCTTTGAAGTTTTCTTTCTTCGGGAGCATTACCTTTTTGAACTTCAGCGCCACAAGTAGTAAGTGATTCTAAGGTGTGAGATTTAGATGAACCCGTCGCTCCACCACAACCATCACGACCTGTACTTCCACCTAAAAGAATAACTATATCGCCTTTTTCGGGTCTTTCACGTCTAACGTTTTTCTCGGGAGTTGCCGCAATTACAGCACCAATTTCCATACGTTTTGCAACGTAACCGGGATGATAAATTTCGTCAACCATGCCCGTAGCAAGACCAATTTGGTTACCATACGAAGAATAACCAG
>JAFVOW010000071.1 GCA_017505625.1 Clostridia bacterium
ACTTCCTTATTGCCCTCATAAATTTCAGTCGTTCCTAAGATTTCGGGAATAACTTCGTTGCTTCTTCTAACCAAAACTCTAGCACCAATTTTTACACCCTTTCTTATAACGTCGCCGTAGTTATTTAAGGTTGCCTTGCTAACTAAAGCACCTGCAAGTTCAGTGGGCTGTAATAGTCCTAGCGGGGTAAGTTTCCCCGTTCTTCCCACTTGCCATTTTACGTCTTTTAATATGGTAGTAACTTCTTCGGCTTCAAACTTATAAGCGATTGCCCAACGTGGAAACTTATCAGTTGCACCCATTTTATCACGAAGCGAAAAGTCGTTTAATTTAACAACTGCACCGTCTGTTAAAATATCTAGTGTTTTTCTACTGTTTTCAATATCGTTTATCGCAGACATAACACCGTTTATATCGCCCTTTACCGCTAAAAACGGATGAACCTTGAAGCCGTTATTTCTTAAAAACTCTACGCACTCCGTTTGAGTATTTAACAATTTTTCCGACGTATAATTCACGTTATAAAACATAATCTCTACACGTCTTTTTTCGGTCACTTTAGGGTCTAAATTTCTTATCGCCCCCGCCACTGCGTTTCTAGCGTTCTTTAACGGCTCGGTAGCAGTTTTGTTGTATTCTTCAAGTACCGATAATCGCATTATGGCTTCGCCTTGTACTTCTATTGTGCCTTTAAAATCTATCGTTAACGGAAAAGACTTTATAGTTAATACTTGGGCAGTAACGTCTTCCCCTTCTATACCGTTACCACGAGTTGTGGCACATTTAAATTTTCCGTCAACGTAAGTTAAACAAATAGTTAAACCGTCAAATTTATATTCTACCGTGTATTCTGGGTTGTCGGTAAATTTTTTTATTCTATTATCGAAAGCGATTAATTCTTCGCTTGTCGTTGCCTTGTCAAGACTATAAAGCCTTTCTATGTGCTTGTGTTTAGAAAATGCCGAAATTGGGTCGCCACCGACACGTTTTGTGGGCGAATCAAACAAGACTATCCCCGTTTCCTTTTCCATTTTTACAAGCTTATCGTATAAAGCGTCGTATTCTTTATCAGATACGGTAGGATTATCTAAAACGTAATACTCGTAGGCGTATTTATTTAGTAATTTAACTATTTCTTTCATTTTTTCCATTAAACTATCTCCAGCGGTGCGTATTTAACGGCTAAGGACTTAATTCCAACGCCGACAAACGCAACGTCAACTATTATGTTATCTCCACTACCCTTTACCGTTATAACCGTTCCTACACCGAATTTAGTGTGTTTTACTTTCATACCCGACTTATATACACTAACGTTAGCGTTTGTATTTACTTTGAGTTTTGCGTTATTAAGGAAAGTTTTAGCATAACTAGATGAATATCCTGAAGAATACGAACTAGGCATAGGACTATCGTCGTCGTAATCTTTTCTATAATAACTGCTATTATATCCGTATGAATTGGTGTTTTGCTGTTGTTTTGGGGCAATTCCTAAGACCTCAGCACCTTCTTTAATAAACCTAGACTGCGTCATAAAATCACGTTTTCCGTACATATACCTACTCGTTGCACGTGTTAAATATAATCTTTGCATCGCACGAGTTACGGCAACGTACATTAAACGACGTTCTTCCTCTAGTTCACTTTCATCTTCGATAGCACGAGATATTGGTAAAATTTTTTCATCTAGCCCCGTAACGAACACGCAATCGTATTCTAAACCTTTTACTGCGTGAATAGTTGCAACGGTTACGGCATCGTCGTCGTTTATCGTATCGGTATCGGTGCTTAAGGTTACTGAATTTAAATAATCTGAAAGCGTTGAATTCGGGTTGTCGTTTATAAACTGTTCGGCAGTGTTCTTAAGTTCGTTTATGTTTAAAATTCTATTAGTATTTTCTTCAGTTTTTTCTTCAAACTGGTCCATAAACGACGTTGTTTCTATGATATATTCCATAGTTTTTAATGCATCGTTACTTTCAGAATAACTTTTAAACCCGTCAAGTAACAGCTTAAAGTTATAAAGTTTGGTTTTTACCGAAGTAGATAGCGTGCTTTGGTCTAGTTTTTCTATTCCTAAATACATAGGAAGATTATAAGACGAACAAAACTCTTTTAAATCTTTTAAGGTTTTATCGCCTATTCCACGGCGTGGAGTTGCAATACATCTTAAAAACGCTTGGTCGTCGTAAGGGTTGTTAATAATTTTTAAGTAAGACAAAACGTCTTTGACTTCTTTGCGTTCAAAGAACCTTAATCCACCGTAAATACGGTAAGGTATATTATATTTAGTAAATTCTTGTTCAAACGCACGAGAAATGGCGTTTACACGCATAAACACGGCAAAATCTTTGTATCTATAATTCCCACGAGCCATTAGCCCTTTAATTTGCATAGCAACAAAAGACGCTTCGTTGTTTTCGTCAGTTCCAACAAAAGTTTCGATTTTTGCACCGTCTGAATTTTCTGTCCAAAGTTCTTTAGGACGGCGTCCCGTATTGTTTTTAATTATCGTGTTTGCAAGATTAAGAATCTTTTTAGTAGAACGATAGTTTTGTTCTAGTTTATAAATTTTAGCACCACGATAAATATCGTCAAACCTTAAAATATTTTCTACCTTTGCGCCACGCCAACCGTAAATACTTTGGTCATCGTCACCAACAACGAAAATGTTTCCGTGCTTAACTGCTAATCTTTGTGCGATAGCAAACTGTACTTTATTGGTATCTTGAAATTCGTCGATGTGAATATACTGAAATTTTTCAGAATAATAATCGGCAACGTCTGGGTGGTCTAAAAACAATTGATACGTCTTAAACAATAGGTCGTCGAAATCAAGTGAATTATTGTTGATTAACGCATTTTCATAGGCACTGTAAATAGAATAAAGTTCGCTAACTAAATGCAAGTGCGAATATTCTGACTTAAACATTAAAGGCGTTAAACAGTCGTTTTTTGCAGTAGATATTAGGTTTTTAGCGGTTTTTAAAAACTTTTCGGGATCTAGACCTAGATTTTCAATTACTGTCTTTAAGGTTTTTTCTTTATCACTGTCGTCATAAATAGAAAAATCTTTATTATAACCGAGTTTATGAATAAAACGACGCAAAATTTTAACGCACATACTGTGAATTGTAGAAACCCACATATCGCCTAAATCACCGATAAAATTTTGTAGTCTTTCTTTCATTTCGCCTGCGGCTTTATTGGTAAACGTTATTGCCATTATATTAGACGGGTCTACGTTTTTTTCTAGCACTAAATAAGCAATACGGCTAGTTAGTACTCTAGTTTTACCACTGCCCGCACCTGCTATAACCAAAACAGCCCCGTCGGTATCCACGACGGGTTTTAATTGCTCTTCGTTAAGTTTTGAAAGTATTTCTTTTACGTTTTCCATAATCTCACTGCTAATAATCGTACTAAATATATTTTATCATATAACACGTCTTTTTTCAAGCGTAAATTAACTTTTATAAGATATTGTTATATCCTTTTATAAGTTATTTTTAATCTATAAGACTTGCCATTTATTTAGTCGTATGTTAAAATTAGCCTATGAAAAGAAATTTGTTAAAAAATAAAACGGTTATAATGTCGGGTGCAAGTGGCGGTATTGGATTTAACGTGTCTAAACTGCTTATAGAAAAATTCGACTGTAAGATTATTGCTATTGCTAGAAATCAACAAAAATTAGCTACAGCCAAAGAAAGTTTAGGTGATAAAAAAGATAATTTTATTACTTATCCTATGGACGTTTCGATAAAACAAAATTGGATAGATTTTAATAATTATTTGATTGATAACGATATTCATCCCGACGTTTTAATTAACAACGCAGGGTTTATGTTACCATTTTTAAGATACGAAAACTATACCGACAACGAGTTAGAAGAAATTATCGATACAAATTTAAAATCGGTACTGTACTCTACTAAAATTTTACTTCCGCTTTTAAAACAATCTTCTACCCCCGCAATTATCAACGTTGCAAGTGCCGCAGGACTTTGCGCCGTGGTTGGCGAAAGTTTGTATTGCACGACGAAATTTGCCGTTCGTGGTTTTACCGAAACACTTATACAAGACTACAAAGGTAAAATTTACGTTGCGGGCGTTTACCCCGGTTTTGTTAAAACTAATATCTTAAACCGCATGAGTATAAACGATAAAGAAAATTCTCTCATACAAAAACTTATGCTCCCCGTTGAAAAGGCTAGCCGTAAAATAGTTCGTGGTATGAGAAAAAGAAAAACCCGTATGGTTATGGGGTTTGACGGACGTTCGATGTCCTTCTTTGGTAGACTATTCCCTAAATTTACACCTAGTTTAGTGAGAAAAGTTTTAAGAGTTTCT
>JAFVOW010000072.1 GCA_017505625.1 Clostridia bacterium
GATACGGCTACTGCCGATACTTCTATGACGGTAACGGATAACTCAGTCACCTTAACTGAAGACGGCGTTTATCTTGTTAGCTATTACGCTAACGGCTCTGTAGCTACTGGCGAGTTTATTACTTCGCTTTACGAAAACGGAACGGCAATTACCGACGAATCCATTATTTCAACAGATAGTGCAGGCGCACAAAGCAAGACTATTTTATTTAATGGTACTGCTGGCGATACTCTCGCTATATACAATACTTCGGCTGAAACTGCAACCTACACGGGCGCATCGCTAACGGTATTAAAATTAGCGTAACTAAAAAAATTAAGGTCAATACTTCTTGGTATTGACCTTTTTATTGTACTTCTACTTGAACTTGAAATTCATCGTCTATATACTTAACACAAATAGTGCCGTTAGTGTCCGTCCTGTATAGACCATAATCTAGATTAAGTTCGTCTAGTCGCATAAATACGTCCGAACTAGGGTGTCCGTAATAATTATCCCCACCTACCGAAATAATAACGTTTTTAGGTTTCAACAAACTTAAAAAATCGTTGCACGAAGCATCTTCCGAACCGTGATGCCCTAGTTTTAAGTAATCGATATTTTCTAAATTAACTTGAACTTTATCTTTATGCAAATGGTTGTAAAGCCCACTTTTATATCTTTCAACTACAACTCTTTCGCTCTTACTTTGGGCATCGCCAGTGAACACAAATCTTGCGCCAAAACACTCTAAATATATTATAGGCGAAACGTTGTTTAACTGCGCATTGCTAGGTAAAAGCGTACTGTTTAAGTCATCGTACGCACTGTCGCCAGGCACACCTAACGATAAGGGCGATAAAAACGCAAGCGCATAATCTTTACCCGTAATGCTATACGTATAATCGGAAATAGAATAGTCTATTTGCTTTTCAGCAACCTTTTTCATAAGTGCCTTAAAGTCAGGGATATATTCCATTAAAGGTGGACTAACGTACGGCACGAACATTTTACCGATTTGGAAATTATCCAAAAAATAATGAGCGTTGCCTATATGGTCAATGTCAGTATGTGTTAACAAAAAATAATCGAGCCTATTTATTTTCTTGCTAGTAAAAAATTCTTGCAAGTATTTTTCGTTAGTATAGTTTTCTTCGCCCGTATCGATAAGCATATTCTTACCGTCGGGAAAACGTATATTAATGCAATCGCCTTGCCCCACGTCCAAATAATACACGGCAAAACTAAAATTATCGGAAGGTAAAGTAGATGGATTATTTGCACCGTCTATATCCTTATTAAATAGTTTACCGATAAAACAAAATGAAATTGTAATTAGCGCAATAATAATGCAAACGGCATATATTATTAGCCTTTTTCTTTTGTCGCTCATTTTTTATAACTTTTTTTACAGTTTATACCCTAATTTTCTAATATCGCTTTTGATTTTATCCATTTGTGATAAGGCTTGTTGATAACCTATTTCGTACATTTTATCGCCGTTCCAAAACTGATAAGAAGTATATCCGTTAAGGTCGGGATGAATCATAACGTCGCTAAACTTATACCCCTTTTCCCACGGCTTTTCAATTTCCGATTTATAGGACGGAAAAACCTTTTTGATAATGCTAGGTTTAGTTTGAGTAGTGGCTAAATCTATGCCAACTACGTAATCAGCACCCATACTACGAACCACGTCGGCAGGTATAGAATTAGTAAACGCGCCGTCGATATATTTGGTTCCGTCTATTGTGACAGGCTTAAAAAATGGTGGAATACTACTCGATGCGCAAAGCGCCATAGCCACGCTACCACTATCGAACACACGCTCTTTGCCCGTTTCAAGGTTGGTTGCCACTGCTTTGAACGGTTTTTTCAGTTGTTCAAAGTCTATTTCGCCGATATGTTTATCAATGACTTTAAATACCTTAGAACTGCTCATTTTAATCATAAAAAAGTTTTTGACTTCCTTAAAATCAATCCTTTTTAGCAACTCTAAAATATCGGTAGTCGAATACCCCGAACAATAAAATGCGCCGACGATACTGCCGATGCTAGTTCCCGCCACCATATCAAAAGTTATTCCGTTTTCTTCAAACGCCTTTAACGCGCCCAAGTGCGCAAAGCCCTTTGCCCCACCCGAGCCGAAGGCTAACCCTAGTTTTATCGGTCGTTGTTTTTGCTTTTTGAAAAGCCAACTAAATAAGCCCATTTAATTCCCCACTACTACTTGCTAGATTTATTCGTCGCTACTTTTATTATAGTTATAATAAGGAAAATTATTACTAAAACGAACAAGCCGTAAAGAATGTAATCTAAAACTTCAATGCTCCAAAACGCTAAACATATAACGCAAAGCAAAGATATTAAAAGCCCTGCGATAAAATTGCCTAAAACGATAGGCAATATGGCGTGCTTAAATTTAAGGTTCAAAAAAACAGAAATGGCAGTACCCGTCCACACCCCCGTCATAGGCAAAGGTATTGCCACGAAAATAAATACGCCCAACTGCTTTAATAGTATAGAGTTTTTACTTTTGCCTTTTTCGATATTTTTACTCGTTTGACTTTCAAGCGTTTTTTCAGCCTTGTCGTTAAAGTAGCCTTCTACTTTTACGGCAAGTTTATTAAACCACTTGATTTTTTTCATTAGGTTAAGGATAGGATTTAATAGAAAATAGATAGGAAAAAACACTATGGTAGAACCTATATATGCAAGTATTAACGATATAAAAAAATCTAGCCCTGCGCTACGAGCAAAAACTATTCCACCCTTAAGTTCCACGAGTGGAAAAATTGACATAATAACGGTTGCAAGTTGATTATTTCCTACTAAATTGCTTATAAATTCGGTCATAACACTCCTAAA
>JAFVOW010000073.1 GCA_017505625.1 Clostridia bacterium
AGTTAAAAACGATAAAAAATTACACCTTTACGGATTACTTAGTACGGGTGGCGTTCACTCGCATATAACTCACGTTTACGCACTTTTAGACCTTGCAAAAAAACGTGGCGTTAAAGAAACTTACGTTCATTGTTTCTTAGACGGTAGAGATACTCCGCCGTCGTCTGGTGCAGATTTTGTGCAAGATTTAGTAGATTATATGACAAAAATCGGTTACGGCAAAGTGGCGTCGGTTTGCGGTAGATACTACGTTATGGATAGAGACAATAACTGGGATAGAACGGAAAAAGCATACGATATGTTGACTATTGGTTGCGATAACGTTAAAGCTGACCCCGTACAAGCAATCAAAGACAGTTATGCTAGCGGTGTAACCGACGAGTTTATGCTTCCCACTAATATCGTAGAAAACGGAAAGCCCGTTGCTTTAATTGAAAAAGGCGACTCTGTAATCTTCTTTAACTTCCGTCCCGACCGTGCAAGACAAATTACCCGTGCAATCTCGCAAAAAGAATTTGTTCCTTACGTTGATGAAGAAAAGGGCAAACAAATGTATTTTGAAAGAAAAACGGGATTCTTAAGCCCCGTATACACGGGTTTTGCAGTGTACGACGCTAGTTTTTCTAACGTTTACGTTGCTTTCCCGCCCGAAAAAATTGAAAACACTTTACCACAATATCTAGAAAAATTAGGTCTTACTCAATTGCATATAGCCGAAACGGAAAAATACGCACACGTAACTTTCTTCTTTAATGCAAAACTAGAAACTCCGGTAGACGGCGAAACTAGAATAGTTATTCCGTCGCCTAAGGTTGCAACGTACGACTTAAAACCCGAAATGAGTGCCTACGAAGTAACAGAAAAAGCCATCGAAGAATTAGATAGCGGTAAATACGACGTAATGATACTTAACTTCGCTAACTGCGATATGGTAGGGCATACCGGGGTATTTGATTCAGCGGTTAAAGCAGTAAAAGCCGTAGACGTTTGCGTTCAAAAAGTTTTAGATAAAATCTTAGAACTCGGTGGAAACGCTATCGTTACCGCAGACCACGGAAATGCAGATAAAATGCTCGACGAAGACGGTTCACCGTTTACGGCACACACAACTAATATCGTACCGATGATAGTAGTTGGTGAAAAGTTTAAGGGCAAAACACTTTCTAGCGGTGGTAAACTGTGTGATATCGCCCCCACGTTACTCGATATGATGGGTATAGAAATTCCCAAAGAAATGACGGGTAAATCGCTTATAAAATAGTCATAAAAAGGGTATAACGCTTTTTAGGGCAAAAATAATCAAAAAGTTATTAAAAATAGTTGAAAAAAACACTTTTATATGTTACAATAAGCGTACGTTTGAACAAAAACGATGCGATTTTACGCAATAGGAGAATAAAATGAACGTAATGAACATGCTTTTAGCATCAGGTGGATTTTGGAACGTATGGCCGATTATTAAAATCGTTGCCCTCGTTGTTATGGCACTTTGTGCCGTATTTATTATTTTAGTAGTATTATTTCAACCCGGTAACTCGCAAGGCGTAGGTGCGCTTGGCGGTCGAACGGAAACGTTTTTAGGTAAAAATAAAAGTAAGACTTTTGAACATAAAATGAAAAAACTTACCGTTATAAGCGGTATCGTTTTCGCAGTTTTATGTATAGCGTTTGCAATCGTTGCAATGCTTGCTAGTCTATAATTTTTAGTTAAACTAATCGACGGCGTTTTCCTTTACGGGTTACGCCGTTTTTATTTGTTATGAAAAGAGAAATTATTCAAGGGAAAATTCAAGGAAACGAACGTGGGTATGGGTTTTTAATACCCGACGACAAAGCTGAAGATTATTTTATTCCACACGGAGATTTATATGGTGCCCAGCACGGCGACACGGTACTATGCCAAACTACTTCAAATAGTGGTTTTAGAACGACGGCTAGGGTACTTAAAATTATAGAACGTGGAATAACCGAACTCGTTGGCACCTATAAATCAATGCGTACGGGTGGTCTTGTTACGCCTGACGACAAGAAATATTATTCTAACGTTTTTATTCCACACGGCAAAGGCACGAAAGCCAAAACGGGCGATAAAGTTTTGGTTAAAATTCTATCGTATCCTAAAAGACTTAGCCCTGAAGGCATAATTACTAAGGTTTTAGGTAGACAAAACGAAAAGAAAGCCGAACTAAAATCAATTCTATTTAATTACCGACTGCCCGAAAAATTTCCAGAAAACGTCGTGTTTTACGCTAAAAATTTACCCGAAGTTACTAAAAATCAACTAGAGGGTAGGTTAGACTTTAGAAAAGATGTTTGCTTTACTATAGACGGCGAAACCTCTCGTGATTTTGACGACGCCGTTTCTATTAAAAAAGACGGAGAAAACTTTGTTTTAGGCGTTCATATCGCCGACGTGTCGCATTACGTTAAACAAGGCGACGTTATAGACAAGGAAGCATTTAATAGGGCAACTAGCGTGTATTTTCCCGAAAGCGTTATTCCTATGCTACCCGAACGTCTTTCTAACGATTTATGTTCGTTAATGGAAGGCGTAGAAAGGTTAACGTTATCTTGTGTGATGACGGTAAACGTTAAAGGCGACGTGGTGGATTATCAAATATCACCGTCGGTAATAAAAAGCAAACGCCGTTTAACTTACACTAAGGTAGAAAAAATTCTTAACGGGGATAAAGACCTAATAAAAGAATATATAGACGTGTACGATAGCCTACTTTTAATGGATGAGCTAAGGGAAATTTTGCACCAAAAACGTATAGAACGTGGTACGGTAGACTTAGACGTAAAGGAAAGCGTTATAACCGTTTTAGATAACGGCAAAATAGACGTACTTCCAAGTTCAAGTAATAAAGCACACCAATTAATAGAAGAGTTTATGATACTCGCTAACGTTACCGTTGCCGAGTACGCTTACTTTTTAGAACTTCCGTTTCTTTATCGTGTTCACGGTGAACCAGACACTGAAAGATTACAAAATTTCTATAGTTTTTTAGACGGTTTAGGTATTAAAATTAGACATAAAAAAGACAAAGTATATCCTAAAGATTTTCAAAACGTGTTAAAAGAAGTAGAAGGTCTGCCTTATGGTACCACCGTTAATAGAGTAATGCTTAGGTCTATGCAAAAGGCTAAGTATTCAGAAAATAACGCTGGACATTTTGGTTTAGCACTAAAAAATTACTGCCATTTTACTTCGCCTATAAGACGTTATCCAGACTTAGTTGTTCATAGAATATTAAAAGATTTTCTTTTTGGTTTAGACGTAAAGGAAAAATACGACGAATTTGTAAAAAAAGCGTCGGTGCAGTCATCTGAACAAGAAAAGAACGCAATAGACGCCGAACGTGCCGTTGACGATTATTATAAAATGCTATATATCAGCGATTACGTTGGCGAAAGTTTTGAAGCAGTAATCAGTGGCGTTACGTCGTTCGGGGTATTTGCCGAATTAAATAACGGCGTAGAAGGGTTAATACGTATAGAAAATTTACCCGATGGCAGTTATATTTTCGACGCTAACAAATATACTCTATCTAACGGCAAAACGTCGTTTAGGTTAGGTAACCCCGTTAAAATTACAGTAGCCGGCGTGGATATGACTTCGCACCGTGCCGAATTTTTGTTAAACGATTAAAAAGGTATTGCAAAGAAATTATAAAAGTAGTATAATAATTTTTAGTAGAAAAATGGAAGAGAAAATCATTTGTCAAAATAGACAAGCATCGCATGAATATTATATTTTAGATCGTATAGAAGCAGGCATTGTTTTAGACGGCGGCGAAGTAAAGTCGGTAAGGCTTAACAACGTTAATTTAAAAGACAGTTTTTGTTTTATTACTAACGCAGAGTTGTTTGTGAAGAATATGCACATAGCGACCTATGAAAAAGCGGGTGCGTTTAATACAAAAAACTCTAAAAGAGATAGAAAGTTACTCGTTCATAAATCGGAACTAGTAAAAATTGGCTCTAAAATAAGCCAAAAAGGTCTAACTTTAGTACCGCTAAAACTGTATTTTAAGGGTGCTTTAATAAAGATGGAGTTAGGTCTTTGTCAAGGTAAACATACCTTTGACAAGAAAAAGGCCACTATGGAAAAAGATATTAAACGCCAAACAGAAAGAGAAATAAAAAATTATCGTTAACAATAACAGGAGATAAAAAATATGTCAAAAAAGAGATTAGAAACAATTTGCGTACAAGGTGGTTACACCCCTAAAAACGGCGAACCTAGACAAATTCCCATTTATCAAAGCACGACATTTAAGTACGATACTAGCGAAGATATGGGAAAACTATTTGACCTAGAAGCAAGCGGATATTTTTATACCCGTCTACAAAACCCCACTAACGACTACGTTGCAGCACGTTTAACTCAGTTAGAAGGTGGCACGGCAGGTATGCTAACTTCATCTGGTCAAGCAGCAAACTTTTACGCAATTTTTAATATCGCTAACTGTGGCGACCATATAATAGCAAGTTCGGCAATTTACGGTGGAACGTTTAATCTTTTTGCCGTTACTATGAAGAAAATGGGTATCGAATTTACTTTCGTATCGCCCGATAGCACCGAAGAAGAATTAGACAATGCGTTTAAGCCTAACACTAAAGCAGTTTTCGGCGAAACTATCGCAAACCCTGCATGCTCGGTACTTGACATTGAACTTTTTGCAAACGTTGCTCATAAACACGGCGTTCCGCTTATTATTGACAACACTTTTGCAACTCCTATAAATTGTAGACCTATCGAGTGGGGTGCAGACATCGTTACTCACTCTACCACTAAGTATATTGACGGACACGGCTCGGGCGTTGGTGGTGCTATTGTTGATTCGGGTAAATTTGATTGGAAAAAATACGCTGATAAATATCCAGGACTTACCACCCCAGACGACAGTTATCACGGCGTCGTTTACGTTGATAAGTTTGGTTTAGAAGGTGCTTTCATTACTAAATGTACAGCACAACTTATGAGAGATTTTGGTTATTCAATCACCCCAAAACGCATATTACGTAAACCTAGGCTTAGAAAGTTTACACGTTAGAATGCCACGCCATTGTGAAAACGCACAAAAGGTCGCAGAGTTTTTAAATTCTCACGAAAAAATCGAGTGGGTAAGATACTGTGGACTTAAAACCGACAAATATTACGAACTCGGCAAAAAATATCTTCCTAACGGGTCTTGTGGCGTGCTTGCTTTTGCCGTTAAAGGAACGAGAAAAGATGCTGAAACGTTAATGAAAAACCTAAAAGTTGCGGCAATCGAAACACACGTAGCAGATGCTCGTACTTGCTGTTTACACCCCGCAAACGCAACTCACCGTCAACTTACCGACGAGCAACTAGTTGCTTGCGGAATTACTCCTACGCTTATTAGATATTCTTGTGGTATAGAAAATGCCGACGATTTAATAGAAGACTTAAAACAAGCACTAGAAAAAATTTAAATTAAATAGGAGAAAGTTATGCCTATTATCGTACCTAAGGACATACCTGCGGTTAAAACTTTGCAATCTGAAAACATATTCGTTATGACTGATACCCGTGCAAAAACTCAGGATATCCGTCCTTTAGAGATTGCTATCGTCAACTTAATGCCGACTAAAGTCGTTACTGAAACTCAACTTATGAGACTATTATCTAACTCTCCGCTTCAAATTAACGTAACTTTAGTTAGTACCGAAACGTACGTGGGTAAAAATACGTCTTTAGACCATTTAGAAAAATTTTATAAAAATTTCTCGGATATAAAGGGAAGAAAATTCGATGGTATGATAGTAACGGGCGCTCCCGTAGAAGAAATCGAGTTTTCCGAAGTTAAGTATTGGGAAGAACTTAAAGAAATTTTCGAATACGCTAAAACCAACGTTACTAGCACAATATTTATTTGTTGGGGGGCACAAGCAGGGCTTCACTACTATTATGGTATAGAAAAACATAAACTAGATAAGAAGTTGTTTGGAGTGTATAAACATAAAACTCTCGTTCCTTACGAAAGATTATTAAAGGGTACGGACGATAGATTCTATATGCCACACTCAAGACACACTACCGTTTACGAAGAAGATATTAAAGCGTGCAAAGATTTGGTTTTAATAGCATCTTCTAAAGAAGCAGGTGCATCAATAATTCGTTCTAAGGACGAGAAATTTATCTTTATCACGGGACACGCTGAATACGATAGGGAAACGCTAGAGATAGAGTATTTAAGAGACCTAAATAAAGGCTTAAAAATCGACCCGCCTGAAAACTATTACGTAGAAGGTAATAGCGGGGAAATCAAAATGAGTTGGGTATCAACTGCTAATCTTATTTATATGAATTGGCTTAACCACTACGTATACCAAATGACGCCTTACGATATTGAAGAAGTTAAATAACAATAAAATAAAAGGGCAAAATGCCCTTTTGCTTGGGGACGATTCAGTTTCGATTGGGCGAGCTGGATAGAATATAAGCATACCGAAGTTCCGACTTCGTTAAAACGGAAACATTAAATTTAAATGCTAACAATCAACAAGTAGCATTCGCCGCTTAATTTTAGGCGAACGTCCTACCTTTCTTCGCCCGTTGAGAAAGGATAGGGCGTCAATCAGACGGGGAACTATTTTTTAGGTGTGGACGTGCCTAAAAAATGGAATTTAACGTTTTTGGAATAGATATAGGTTGCCGACAGCCGTGTCTATTTCGAGATTAATTATCGGATAAGTATGTAGAAGGTTTTATTTAACCGTTCAAGACTGGAGTGCAAATCTCCACGTCTCCACCAAAACAAAAAATCACACACCGCAGGGTGTGTTTTTTTGTTTTGGAGATATAAAGACAACACGTGGAGATTTGCTGGGGGAAGAAATCGGCGATTGCCGATTTGTCCGCTTTGAGAGTAAATAAAATGAATAGAAATTATAGCGGACTAAACAGTCCAGTGGACTGTTTACTGGGGCGGTGAGCAAAGCACCAAATCTCCACGTCTCCACCAAAACGCTGTATAAAATACAGCGTTTTATACAAACTGAAAGTTTGGTATGTAATCATAGCGAAGCTATGTATGTAATCGGCGTAGCCGAATATAATTTCAGTTTGATTACATACATCTCTTACGTGATGATAACATACCACTAACGTGGATTACATGCACGGCTTTGCCGTGATTAAAGGAATAATATGAAAGAAAATTTACTACTAAAGTATTCAGAGCAACTTGCGGTTGATATAGAGAAACTATGTCAAGATTTGTCAAATGCTAAAGGGGTTTCTAATACTTTATTTCAAATAAGGAAATCTTCTTCAAGTGTTTTTGCTAACGTTTCTGAAGCACAATATCCACAAAGTTTAGCTGATATGCTATCTAAACTAATTTAAAATAAAAATCTCGTTCAAAAAGAACGAGATTTTTTTATCCATTGCGAAATAATGATATATATCATAAATAAACGATTACGTCATTATAATTGTTTTTAATTTTTTCTTGCATTTTGCCTTAGTATTTGTTATAATATTATTGCCAAACAAACTAAATATACGATTTATTGGGTGTATTTTCTTTTTAAAGGAATATTTATACACTTTTTTGTCAATGCTTTTCATCGTAATGAATTTGATAAAATGCGAATTCCATACACGATGAAGAGTATATGGTATACCCATTTTGTATATGGTTTGTTTGGCGACGACTGGAATTTGCGTTTTTGTGCGTTGATTTCGGTCGACGCACTTTTTTATTTTGGGAGCAAACTATTATAATTTTAAGGAGAGATTGTATGAAACCTAATTTCGTAGCGACAAAAAGCAAATGTGCAGTAGTAAATTTTGGGTCAATTTTAGCGTGTATCTTAATTATTCCGATTTTTATTCTAATTTTTAGGATAATGGCTATAAGCAAGTATAAGATTGAATTTTATGATGATAAAATCATAACGTATAGTGGTCTAATTAACAAGAAAAAAAGACAAACGGCATTTGTTGGTGTTACTTCAGTAAACGTTGAGCAATCACTTTTTGGGCGTATGTTTAATTACGGAACAATAGAAGTTGATTGTGTTGGAATGTGGGATATTGACACAACCTATATAAAAAACCCTTCAGAACTCGAAATTTATTTACAAACTAGAATCGTTAAAGCACCTCAAACAAATATGTACGTTCAAATGTAAAA